>JAPKCE010000597.1 GCA_028823075.1 Myxococcota bacterium | reverse complement strand
TGCTTTTCTCGGCTTCGCCACCATGGGTTGCGTGGCCGTCTTGGTTACTTTCATCGTCGCTCGGGACCTGGTCTTGCTCGCGGTAACCGGCCTTCGCCGCGCTTTTAAGGCCCCCGCTGTCGACCCTTCCAAACGCCGATTCTTTCTCCAAGCCTCAAACGCCGGAATCGCTGCTGCGGCAGCGGGCGTAGCCGGAGCGGGCCTGCAGGGCGGCCAACAAGCGCCAAGCGTCGAAAGAATCGACCTGCCGATCAAAAATCTTCACAACGATTTAATCGGCCTAAAGATCGTCCAAATTAGTGATCTACATTTGGGTGCTACCTCGGGAGTCGAGGAGATGAAGCGGGTTGCAGATCGGGTTCAAGCGCTTGAGCCCGACTTGATTGCAGTCACCGGTGACTTGGTCGATGGCCCCGTCGAGGAGCTGGCGGAGGGGCTCGCTCCACTGCTTAAAATGAGCGCCCCACTCGGGGTTCATTTTTGTACGGGAAACCATGAATATTACGCCGGCTGGAAGCCTTGGTGCGAGCATCTTCAGGCCAAGGGCTGGAAGGTGTTGATCAACGAGCACAAGCTACTTCAACACGGCGAAGCAAAGGTTATGGTAGCCGGGATTCCCGACCGCAAGGCCCCCCGCTTTGAGCCCACACATGCCTGCGACTTAGCGAAAACTCTCGCCGGATGCGGCTCGCCCGATCTTCGGCTGCTGCTCGCACACCAGCCACGCAGTATCGCTGAGCTCAAACCCGGCAGTTTTGATCTGATGCTCAGCGGACATACGCACGGCGGACAGTTTTTCCCCTTCACCCTGCTCGTTCACCTCTTTCAACCGCTGGTCGCCGGCCTATACCGAGAAAAAGATATGTGGGTGTATGTCAACCGCGGCACTACCCATTGGGGCCCGCCGCTACGCCTCGGCGCCCGTCAGGAGATTACGCTTTTGACCATGCGGCGAGAAGCTACTGACCCGAGCCCGCAGCGCTGATGTAATTCAGGCGAATATGCACATCGTTTAGATGGCGCAAGTCCAGCCCGGTATGCCCACCGACCGCTAGCGATTCCGCTGGGAAGAAAAGGGCATAACTAGCGTACAAACCGCGAAAGGCTAGCGCTCGCGAGTCCCCATCATTAAAGTTTGCCGCGGCAAACTCCGAGGCGTCTCGATTGATCGAAGCTTCGACGCGCGCCACAGTCCAACCGGGGAAGCGAGCCACTGCGTTATCGCTGCCCTCAATCAAATTATACTGCGGGTTAACGCTGCCATGTTGATAACCGTTTTGGGATCCACACCAGCGGTTATAAAAGCTATTCGACTGGTAAACATCGATGCGCGGCGGAGCTAAATTACTTGAGTTAAAGGCTTCGGCGCCGATCAAGTTCACGTTGATCGACCATAAACGCTCGACGCAATCGTTCGCCGCCGACAAGACCTTGACTCCAACGACTGCCGAATTACCCAGACCTTCTTCGCCGAAGGGGATCATATCAAAGGGAATGCGCTGGCCTTGAAAGCTTCCCGATGCGCTATACACCGCATATTTTGGATTCATGATGATGGACTGAAAATGCTCTTTTTTGGACAAACGCGAATCCGTGGGCGCCTGATCTTCTTGAGAGCGCGCCTGCAACAGGTGATCGCGCAGGCTGATAACAACTCTAAAATTGCTCGCCTCGCTGCCCTGAACCGTTTGGGTTTCATTAATTAACTCAAGCCCATTCACCACATCCCGAAGTTGTGCCGGACGTCGAGCCGACAAAATGTCGCTGCGTTGGGATAGCGTCCGTTGGTATTCCCATTCAATGGAGCGAAGACCGATATAGGTCGCCCGCTTAGCTTGCTGCATAGCACCGTGAAACTGACGAATCGACTGGCTCAACCAGCGGTTATTTCCGGCAGCGGGAACCTCGAAAGCGCTAGCATCGG
>JAPKCE010000596.1 GCA_028823075.1 Myxococcota bacterium | reverse complement strand
CGAGCGATTAGCTAATTATAAACAGGTCAGGCGCTGGTTTCGCCTAACGGCCCTGCCGCGCAACGTCTTGGGTAAGGTGCAGAAAAAACGGCTGGCTCAAAGCCTTACCTTTGCTGCAAAAAGTTCTGAATAATGAGCGCTATATCTTCTTTTTTAAATGGCTTTGCGAGAAATTTATCCATGCCTGCGTCGAGGCAGGCCTGACGGTCTTGCAAACTGGTGTTGGCGGTCATGGCGATCAGATGAGGCGTCTCATCGCCCATCTCGGCGCGCAGGACCCGCGCCGCCTCTAACCCAGAACAACCCGGCATTTCCCAGTCCAAAAAGACGATATCCGGGCGCTCTTCTTGCACCAAGCGAATGGCACTTCGGCCGTCGCCAACCACGCTCACGTTACAGCCGAGACTGCGTAAAATCTTGAACAGAACTTTTACAAAAACACGGTCATCTTCTGCCACCAAAACCTTTGCCGGAAGATGCCAAGCGTCCGGTGTCCTAGCCACCGAAGATATGGGAATACCAAAGCTTAAGCAGCGAGTTTTTCCGCTGTTATCACCTTCATCGATCCAGCCGTTAACGGTTGCGATCATCGACCGGGCGAGCTTATGGCTTGTACACTTAATGTCGGATTCGGTTGTGCTCGGGCTGGTCAGGGACAACGACAATTCGGGTTGAGGTTGATCATCAACAATCTCGATGCGCAGATGATGCGGCCCGTCCGATTCGGCGAAAGCGCTGTTAAGCAGGCGATCGATAACTTTGCCGAGGAGCGCTATCGAACCTAGCCAGGGAAGACCTTTACCGAACACAGTCTCGATCTCAAGCAGCATCCGGCGACGCTGTGCCTCCGGTAAAAACTGCTCACGAAGGTCGAGGCCCAACTCCGATAAATGAAACTCCCGTTGCTCTGGAGGGCTGCTTTGAAGTTCGTTTAGGAACTCCAAATCCTGGCTAAGTTCGAGTAACTTCTGGGCTTTATCGCGCGCCAAACCGAGCGCCTCCGCTCGCGAGCTAGAATCTGATTCAGCGAGTTCCAGGGCGCTGAAAAGAGCACTGAGCTGCAGTCGCATTTGGCGGCCGAAACCTTGGATAAAACTGCTCAGTTCAGCGTTGTTCACAATAGATCTAGCGGTTTAGCGCTTTCCCAGTTTGCTGTTCGGGTAGCGAATATCCCCTTGGTGATCGGCGAGAACCACCCGCTTGCCGGTCGCTGCCGATTCGTAAATGGCATGCAACAACTCCACGGCCTGCAAACCTTCGGCACCTTCGACCAAGGCGCGGCGGCCGGTTGTCATCGCTTCGTAAATGTCTTCGTAGAGCATGACGTGGCCGTAACCGTAGACGTTATCGATAGGGTAACTGGCGTCATCGCTGGCTTTCTCGCTCGGTGAATCGGCAAAATTCCAGGTGTCGACTTTATTGGTCGCAAAGCCGCCGAGAACAACGGTGCCGCCTTCACCCAAAATCGACACGCTGCCTTCGAGGTTATCCGGACGTGTGGCGGTGGTGGATTCCACGACGCCGAGGGCACCGTTTTTGAAAGTCAACACCACCGCTGCGGTATCTTCTGCCTCGATGTCCACCAACCGCGTGGCCGTCTCGGCGTAGACCGACTCGACTTCGCCCATGATCCAAGTGAGCAGGTCGATATAGTGGATGGTTTGATTGGTGAGGCAGCCGCCGTCGTTGGCCCAGGTGCCGCGCCAGTCGGCCTGGCTGTAATAACCCTCGTCGCGGCGCCAGCGCAGGCGCACACTGCCCATGACCATCTTACCAAAGCGGCCCGCATCATGCGCCTTGCGAACGGCTTGAATACCGGGATTAAATCGGTTTTGCTTGACCACGAAGAGGCGCTGCCCAGTGCTTTTGCTGGTTTCGATCATGGCGTCGCAATCGGCGATGCTCAGGGCCATCGGCTTTTCGACC
>JAPKCE010000595.1 GCA_028823075.1 Myxococcota bacterium | reverse complement strand
CCGCAACCGACGCCGCCGCAACCGACGCCGCCGCAACCGACGCCGCCGCAACCGATGCCGCCGCAACCGACGCCGGTACGGTTTCAAACGGCCCCCGCGCCACCTTGAGTCTGGGCGCGTCCTGCGACGGAACCTTAAGCGATTCGGCCGAGGCCATGCCGAACGCCGCCGGCGAATTAAAACTCTGCCTGAGCGGCGACCGAACCGGCGCCGCACAAATAGCGCTCTCCGTTCCTGGTGTTTTGCGCGTCGCCCATGCCGACGAGGCGCAGATTATACTGCGCACTCAGACATTAAGCGTCGGCAGGCATCGGCTGATCAATGAAGGCCAGCCTCAGCTCACTTGCGACGTCGGCGGCGCGCTAGAACAGCCGTTAACTTTGCGCGTTATCGACAGCGCCGAGCCGCCGAACCCGGTGCCGGGCATTGAGGTTGAGACGTCGCATAGCGGCATGGAGTCGGTCTCACCGGCCATCGCTATTAGCGGGCCTGACGGCAGCTTGCGCATCACCGGTTTATGCCCGCAGCAGCGCCGTAGCGAGACCACGATCAGCGCCGAATTAGTTGTCGATCGCACCCAGCGCATTGTGCAGCCGGTCGAGGTGCAAATCGGCGCCGTGGCGCAGATCATCGCCAGGCTCGAAAACTCGGCACCGGCCGATCCTTGGGCGCTGCGCATTGCCGAAGTTCGCGTGCTCAATATTGAGCTTCGAGATGAGCGCTCGAACACGGTGCCCCAAGGCGCGCTTAGCTTTGATTTACAGCAGGCGTTTCGCGCTTTGCTGCTGCTCGATGAGCCAGCCTGCGGTGCCGCCGCCGACGCGAGCTTGCACGCTTTGACCTGCATCGCCGATGGCGCCGGGCAGATTCGCTTGCGCATAAAAGCCGCCGGCATTTTACCCGGTGAGATCGTTAATTTAGACCTGCGCGGGCACCGGGTTGGCGACCCCAACGACCCGCATCTCGAATTACCGCTGGCCTTAAGCACCGGCGTGCCGGTGAGTTTGGCGATTAATCCGGCGCGCGAGATGTTGGCGCTGGTCGGCTCCGGTAACGGCGATCGCATCTGGGCGCGCATCGCCGATGCGGGGGGTAACGGGGTGGCAGGGGTGGTCGTAACTCAGCGTGAGATGCGTCTCAATGAAGACCAACAACTGGTGCCGCAACAAAACCCTGCAGTCACCTTAGCTTTGAGCGGTGAAGGTCGTAGCGACGCCGAAGGCCGGGTGCTGTGGGAGATCAGCCAGATCAGCCGCCCCAACGACAACGGCCAGCCGCATCAACTTGAATTTAATGCTGTTCTGCCCGGCGGTAACAGGTCGGAATTACTCCGGGTTTCCACCGAACGCGGCTCCGCAGTGGCTTTTGTTTTACGCGATTTAAGCGGCGACGAAGTGCCGGCGGTCGAGGGGGCTTGGGTTTTCAATGGCGACGCCGGCACGGCTCTAATCCACCTGCATAACCTAACTTTAGTCAACGCCCGCGGCGGTTTGGTTCAAGACCAGTTGGGCCTTGCCGTCGAGTTGAGCAGCCGGTCTGCAATCGGCTGTAGCGCTCTGTCTGGTCTCAGCGCAGCAACTTTTGAAGATGGAATAATTCCCTTTGGCGGCAATGCTGAAGTCGAATTTAATTTTGGCCAAGCCGTCCGGTCCTGTCTGTATCGACTCAGCGTCGGTGAGGTCAGCCATGCTTTGCGGCTTGAGCAAAATCCGGGGCAGCCCAGCGGAGGACGCTTCGAGGTGAACATTGGCTCGGTCGAAGCACCGGTGTGGCGAGCCGTTAATAACAATACCGAGCTGCTCTTCAGACCTGGCTTTAGTCAGCATCCCCAAGCACAGCCCTTTAGCCAGCGCTATGATCTGCGCGTGCTCAACCCCAGCGACGCTTTTGGCAATGCGCTGGTCGCCCGCACCACCTTACAACCGG
>JAPKCE010000594.1 GCA_028823075.1 Myxococcota bacterium | reverse complement strand
CAAGCCGATTACGTCAACGACGTACGCGCATGGGGTGATGGGCGTTATTTTCAGGGTATGCTTCGCCTGCACGGAGGTGGAGTGGGTCTGCGCCTTCAAGGAAAGAATTTACGTTTAGCTGTTTATGGCGGTGCCGACTGGCAGCAAAAACTCGATGCCCTGTTGCGCAGCGAGAAGCCCAGCCCTGCTTTGTTTCCGCTATTGCAGCTCGATGGTTGGGCGATTGTGTTTGATCCTGAACGGGGGCTGAGCACGCGGCGCCTTGAAAAGCCTTTGCCCACCGCTGCACTTCTCGGGCAACTCGCTGCCCGCCTGAAGCGTTGGCGCAGTGAGCCTGAGGAGGATGAACCATGAGCGGAACTTTGTACCGAATTCTATTGCCTGACCCGGGGTTGCGTTTGTTCATCGCCGAGGCTCGTGATGTTGTCGCCGAAGCCGCGGACCGTCATCAGCTCACCGCGGGCTCGGTCGTGCCGCTGGGGCGCGCCATGCTCGCAGCCTCCTTGATCGCTTGGGATACGAAGAGCGGTCATCGCATCACCCTACAGTTTAAATCTCAGGGCCCGATCGGCGCCGTTGTCGCCGACGCTCATCCGGACGGCTCAGTGCGAGGCTATGTCAACGTCCCTCAGATCCAATTTCCGGTCGAGGATGTTCAGCGCTTAGCGCATGCCGCTTTAGGTAACCGTGGAGGCTCCCAATTGGTGCGCGAGACCCAAGATGGCATGAGCACGGGTCAGGTCGAGTTGGTTACCGGAGGCATCGATCGCGACGTCGAGGCCTTGATCAGCGCCAGCGACGGCGAGCGGGGTGCGTTGGGTCTCGGTGTTTTTGTATCAGGAAAGAGCGCCGATAGTTTACAGATCGACAGCGCCACGGGCGCCATGTTGCTGGCGTTACCCGATGCCGACCCTTACGCTTTCGACGAGCTTGCCCGGCGCGTTCGGCAACTCTCCGGGACACCGTGGAAGGGGAGCGTGAGCGAGCTGGCCGACGAACTCTGCGGCGATCATCGTTACGAAGTTTTGCTCATGCAGGACCTTTGCTTTAACTGCATGTGCAGTGAAGAGCGGGTAACGAAAGTACTGATCAGTCTTGGGCCGGGCGAACTCCGCGCCATGGCTGAAGAAACGGGATACGGCGAGATCATCTGTCACTTCTGTAATCACGCTTACCGTTTTGAGAAGCAGGCTCTTTTGCTGATGGCCGACGGTCTCGAGCCGATCGAGGCGAAATCTATCGGTCAGGCATAGGCTTGACCGGCCTTGGCGCCCTTTAGGTCGTCGTGGCTGACTCGTTTCCTCGGGCGCTGAACTCAGCGCGTTTTCCAAAGCGGAAGCGTTTGACAGGGAGCCAGGCTTAGCGCCACTAGCGCAAGGCGCTCAGCAGCCAGCGCCAAGGGGCACAATCATGGAGCAATCCATCGACCAATCCATCGACCAATTGGTGGTAAACACCATCAAAACCTTAGCCATGGACGCCGTTCAAAAGGCGAAATCGGGGCATCCGGGTGCGCCGATGGGCCTGGCCGATGTTGCCACCGTGTTGTGGACCCGGCATCTCACGGTCGACCCGAGCAACCCTGATTTTATCGACCGCGATCGTTTCGTGCTCAGCGGCGGGCATGGCTCCATGTTGCTCTACAGCCTGCTGCACCTCAGCGGCTTTGATCTGACACTCGAAGACATTAGGCAGTTCCGGCAATTGCATTCTAAAACCCCGGGGCACCCAGAAAATACTGTTACAGTGGGCGTCGAGACGAATACCGGTCCTTTGGGCCAGGGCATCGCTAATGCGGTGGGTATGGCCATGGCTGAGCGCTATTTGGCGGCCCAATTCAACCGCGAAGGACATTGCCTAGTCGATCATTATACCTACGCGATCTGCGGCGATGGCGACTTGCAAGAAGGGATCAGCTACGAGGCTTG
>JAPKCE010000056.1 GCA_028823075.1 Myxococcota bacterium | reverse complement strand
CAATACCGTTTGCCGAGATGCCGGCATCTTCAAGACAGCGCTTGCAACTCTCAAGCGTGCGCTCGATCAGGCCGCCAACCCAGGCTTCCAGGTCTTCTCGACTAAGCTCTCGAGTCAGGTGTTTTGCACCTGAGGCGTCGGCCGAGATAAAGGGCAGATTGATCTCGGTGACTTCGGCGGTGGAGAGTTCGTGTTTGGCGCGCTCGGCAGCCTCTTTTAGGCGCTGTAAAGCCATGCGGTCGTTGCGCAGGTCGGTACCGGTCTCTTCGAGGAATTCATCGGCCAACTTATTGATGATGCAGAGATCGAAATCATCGCCGCCGAGGAAGGTATCACCGTTGGTGGCAACCACCTCGAAAACACCCTTGTTACGACGTAGGATAGAGATATCAAACGTGCCGCCACCGAGATCGTATACGGCGACCAACTCGGCGCTCGCGTCGCCCAGCCCATGTGCCAGCGCGGCAGCCGTCGGCTCGTTGATGATGCGTTCAACTTCGAGCCCGGCGATGCGTCCAGCGTCTCGAGTGGCTTGGCGTTGTGCGTCATTGAAATAAGCGGGGACTGTGATGACGGCGCGCTCAACTTCGCTGCCGAGATAATCTTCGACGGTCTGTTTTAGGCGGCTAAGCACCATCGCCGAGATTTCAGCGGGGCTATAGGCGCGGCCGCGGCCTTCGACCCAGGCGTCGCCATTTTCAGCTTCTACAATTTTAAAGGGCCGGTTCTCGCTCATCGAGGCAACCTCGGCCGAGTCAAAACGGCGCCCGATCAGGCGCTTGACCGAATACACGGTGTTGGCCGGGTTGGTGATGGCCTGACGCTTAGCGATCTGGCCGACAAGCCGCTCACCCGATTCGGTGAAGCCTACCATCGAAGGGGTGGTTCGCGCCCCTTCGGCGTTGGGAATCACGATAACTTCACCGTTTTCGTAGATAGCTACGCAGGAGTTCGTGGTTCCTAGGTCGATTCCGACAATACGCGACATAGGGTCTAGCTCTCAGCCTCCGGGCCTTGGAACCCATTAGACGCTGATTCGCCAGTGCTGTCCAACTTTCCGGCGCTAACAATGACGCTAGCCGGTCGCAGTAGACGATCGTGGAACATATAGCCCTTTTGCATCTCTTCGCAGACGAGGTCTTCGTCATGCATCGGATGCCCTTGCCGAGCCACGGCTTCGTGACGCTCTGGGTCAAAATAGGTACCGACGCTGGCAAAGGGTTTAACTCCATGGCGCCCAAGCGAGCTGATCATTTGGTTAAGGATCATCGACAGCCCGTTGCGCAAGGACGCGGCGTCGCTATCGTCGTTGGAAGAGCTCAGGGCGCGCTCGATATTGTCGAGTACTGAGAGCATGTCGCGAAAGCTATTTTCACCGGCGAAAAGTTGTTGGGTTTTTTGTTCTCGTTGAACGCGTTTTCGATAGTTATCAAAATCGGCCATCAGCCGCATATGCCTTTGTTTAAGATCGTCTAGGGCGCTGTCTTTGGCCGCTAATACGTCACTATCGGCTGTCTCGGTTTTCGCTGTGCTCGGCTCGGCGGCCGCTTCAGCAGCCGCGACGGTATTCGCCAAATCGACAACTTCTTCTGGGGCTTCTTCAATTGCCGACGACTCGGGAGCAGCAACTGCTCGGGCAATAGGTTCGGCACCATCAACAGCGGCTAAGGCCTCAGCGATAGCATCTTCCATGCTCTGGTGTTTTTGCGTCTCGTTCATGGACACCTTTCCGCTGCGAGGGTCGGCCCCTTACGTAAAATACAGCGCGAAGAAAACTCAATGATTAGGCATTCAGCAACTCGGCCGCCACCGCGTCCACACGGTGCATCGCTTTGCTGAGTAACCGATGCGGCGCTACTGCGCTCAAATCGCCGCATTCGACCAGCCGCTTCACGGTAGCCATTAATGTTTCATCCGCAAGGTTAAAACTGCGCGCCCAACCTTGTGGGTCGATACCTAAGCGTAGGTCGCGCAGGCCGACCATACAAGCCTCGCGTAGCCAGGACTCCGGACTGAGCTCTTCATGAGGCGCAAATTCACCGGCCTTGTCCCAGCTTTCCACAGCGGCTCGCCAACCTTTGACGCTGCGTGGGTTAAAGCGCCGTTGTAGGCCACCGTTTTTTAAGCGGCGCTGGCCGTGAGCGCCGGGCCCGATCGCTACAAAGTTTCCGTCACGCCAATAGCTTCGGTTATGGCGACTGCAACGTCCCGGCCGCGCAAAGTTACTGATCTCGTAGCGCTCGAGGCCGTGGGATGAGGCTGCGTCTGCAACGAGATCGTACATGCGCAACCAGCTCGCTCGCTCGAGTTCGGTAAACCGCCCGGCGGCTAAATCGACACCAAATTGTGTGCCTTCTTCGATGGTTAGACCATATAGGGAGACATGCTCTACTTGCAGAGCGAAGAAACGTTCGAGCATGGTCTTGAGTCCGCTTTCGCTCTGGTTCGGCAGACCAAAAATGAGATCGAGGCTCAGGTTTTCAACACCGGCGGCGCGAGCTGCGGCCACAGCAGCTATGGCCGAGGCTGAATCGTGCCGTCGTCCGAGCATCTTCAGTTCCTCATCATCTAAACTTTGAACGCCCATGCTCAGCCGGTTAACGCCGGCTGCTAGAAAGTCCCGAATGCCTTGCTCGGTGACATCGTCGGGATTGGTTTCGAGGGTGATCTCAGCGCTCGAGCTAAGGCCGAAACGCTTGTCGACGTCAGCGATCAGAGCAGCGCATAAGCTGGGGGCCATGCGGCCGGGCGTGCCGCCACCGAAATAGATGCTCGTTACCGGGCCCTCTAAAAATCGACTCCAGATGGCCAACTCTTTGCGAGCGCTGGCTTGATAGCCCGGGTCCTCGTCGGCAGTTGTCGAGAAAAAATCACAGTAGGGGCAGAGCGTCGCGCAGTACGGGTAATGGATGTAAACCTGCATTTTTTATGACCTTTGACAGAGCGCGAACGAAGGGCGACACAACGTCAACGCCTTCTTTATAACGACGGGTTACACCATGCTTCCGCCAACAGGAAACGTTACCCTTGTGTTTACCGACCTGCGCGCCTCCAACGTGTTGTGGTCCGAGCTTGGCGTCTTGATGCGCGAAGCTTTGACGCTGCATGATAAGGTGATGCGCGAATGTTTGCGCAAGCATAGAGGTTATGAGGTCAAATCCGAAGGGGGCTCCTTCATGCTCGCCTTTGACCAAGCCAGCGATGCGTTGGCTTGGTGCTGCGACGCGCAGATGCGTTTATTGGTCGCACCCTGGTCGTCAGCGTTGCTCGACCATGACGTTGCTGGCGAGGTACGAAGCGACGATGGCCATCTTATTTATGCGGGCCTTCGAGTGACCATGGGTTTGCACAGCGGCGAGCCGGATTGTCGCATCGACCCGACCACTGGACGCATGGATTACTTTGGTCCGGTGACGAATCGTGCTGCGCGCATCGCCGCCGCTGCTCATGAAGGCCAAGTGCTGTTTAGCAGAAGCGTATGGGCGGAATGTGAGGATACGGACAAAGACGGGTTTGACGATCTCGGTTCGCATCGCCTGCGCGGCCTAGAGGGTCGGGTTCATATTTACTCCGTTTTACCCCCAGGGCTCAGCGGCCGGCGTTTTCCGCCGCCACTGACCCTCGACGCAATCCGCACAAACCTAAGCGATCGCGGGGATCGCTTTATCGGTCGCGCCGAGGCGATTGAGGCGATTGAGGCCTCCTTTGGTCAAGGCCACCGCCTGGTCACGGTGATGGGGGCGTCGGGCCTGGGTAAAACGCGTTTGGCACAACGTTTCGGAGCTTTACGTCTTCAAGACTATCCTGGTGGTGTTTGGTTTTGTGATCTCGTGGACGCGAAAAGCCTTAGTGAACTGGCTACCCAGGTTGGTCATACACTATCCATACCTTTGACTAGCGGAAGCAGCGATTCGGAGCTGTTGAATCAGATAGGCGCAGCCTTAGCAGCCAAAGACAAAGCGTTGCTGATCGTCGATAACCTCGAACAGATCATCGAAGATGCGGCCAATGCGGTTGAGGTTTGGCTCAATGCTGCCATTGAGCTGAACATCCTTGCAACGAGCCAGGAGCGCTTACGCCTAAGCGTTGAAAGCGTTCATGAGTTACCGCCTTTGGCCAAGCGAGAAGCTGTTGAACTGTTCGAGGCGCGGGCTCGAGAGGTGCGCGGTTCGTATCAACCCTCGCTCGTTGAGCGTGCCGCGGTGGCCGATATCGTTGCTGCTTTGGATCATGTGCCGCTGGCGATTGAGTTGGCAGCAGCACAGGTGCATCGCATGAGCGCTAAATCGCTCAGTGGCCAACTGCAAAAACGGCTGGACCTGCTTACAAACAGCGACGTCGATGTGCCAAAGCGGCAGCGTAGCCTGCGCGCAGCCATCGAGTGGTCCTGGGAGTTAATTGGCCCTTTTGAGCAAGAAGCTTTGGCTCAAGCGTCAGTTTTTCGTGGTGGGTTTAGTCTGGAATCGGCCGAGCAGGTTATTGTGCCGGTCGATGAGCAGGGACCATGGGTGATGGACCTTCTCGAGAGCCTTGCCGATAAAAGTTTCATTTTAACTCAAGCCAGCGGTGTCGACCAAAGTGACCTGCGGTTCTTTATGTTTGAGAGCATCCGTTTGTTTGCCGCCGAAGCGCTGAAAAAAAGTGGGCAGAGCGAGGTTTGTCTTGGGCGCCATACCGCGCACTTTTCTGCGCAAGCTGAGGTCTGGACTCAGGGGCTTTACCGCCAAGACGGCGTACAAATGCGTCGTCATTTAATCGATGAACGACAAAATCTTCAGGCGCTCATCGCTTCGCCAGGTGCTACCGCCGAACAGCGCGGTCATGCTACTCTGGCGCAGGTCTCTTTGCTCAAGGTCAGTGGGCCTTTAAGCGCTCGCCTGCCCCTGATCCAAGCCATCGATGATTCCTTCGCCGAAATGTCGCCTGGCCTGCGCGGTTTGCTCTTGCGCGCCCGGGCTGAGTGCGAGGCGGACAGCGGTGAGATTAGAGCCGCTCTAGTTACCTTGGGCAGCGCTCTCAAAACAGCGAAAGAAGCGGGAGACCCTCAGCTTGAAGGGCGCGTGCTTGGCACCCTTGGTCTGCTGCAACGCAACCGCGGTGATATCAGCGCAGCTCGCCAATCGTATCAACAAGCCCTAGCTTGTGCGCGGCGTTGCGGTGATGATCCGACGCGCGGCGCTATGCTCAACAATTTGGCGGGCCTAGAGCATGATCAGGCTCGCTTTTCCGAAGCCGAGACCTTGTTTTTAGAAGCCCTCGAGTTAGCCCTGTCGCGCCAACAGGCCTTGGGTGCTGCCACCGCTCAGCTTAACTTAGGGACCATCAGCGCAGAGCGCGGCGACCTGCGTCGCGCTCATCATTTCTATGCTCAGGCCTTGAGCACCTTCGAGGAACATGGAGATCACAGCTACAGTTCTACGGTGATCGCCTTGATCGGCATGGTCGAGCTTGATGAGGGGTTGGCTGGTCGCGCTAAAAAGCGTTTTAGTGAGGTGCTAAAACACGCCGTGGTCTCCGGTGATTTGGTTGCTCAAGTGATGTCTGAATGTTGGCATGGTGTGGCGCATTGGCTTGAGAGCGAAGAGGAGGCTGCTTTCTTGCGCTTTCGCGCCGCCGCAGGCCTCATGAGTCAACTCTCCAGCCCGAAGCACTTGGCATTTACCCACGCTTACTACGGCGCCATGTTAGCGCAACGTGGGCGCATCGGTGAAGCGCGTGAGCAGTTCCGTTTGGCGCGCTATTTGATGCGCGAATCAGGTAACCGCAACCACCTGGACAGTTTGAAAGTGCTGGTTGGTGTAGCCGCTGTCAGCTTAGCTCAGGCGGCGTACAAGGCCGGCGACGAACAGTCCTTCGCGCGGCATCTTAGTATCGCCATCGCTAGGCGCAATTACGCTCAAACGCCAACGCCCGAATCCGAACAGTTTCCCGAAGGTTTACCCTCGCCGATACAGCGTTCTTGCGATGCGCGGCTTTGCCTAAAGCTGCTCGACCGGTGTTTGAGCAAGTTACCCAATATTCCCGACGATTTAGCGCAGCAGTTGAAGCCCGAGGAGGCGCCTCGAGATACTTTGCCTCCCGGGCTTACGAGCGATGATTGTTGATGCTTGCCAGACCTTCTCAGAATGTATCGCCGGTGCTAGGTCGGCCATAGACTAAGCATAGGTGGACCGCATGAGTGACCAAACGGGCATTGAGATCCCCGCAGAACTTCCCGTTCTCGCGCTGCGCGACCTCGTTGTTTTCCCTTTTATGATCGCACCTATTCGGGTGGGGCGGACCAAGAGTATTCGCGCCATCGAGGAGAGCCTCGGTCACGGAAGGTTGATCTTTTTATTGACCCAAAAAGACCCCAGCGTCGAAGACCCAGAGGATGAAGATCTTCCGGTGGTCGGTTGCATTGCCATGGTGATGCGTATGCACCGCGTTGGCGACGGCGGGATGAAAGTTCTGGTGCAAGGACTGATGAAGGGTAAGCGCATAAAGACCTGCAGTAATGACCCTTGTATGCGCGTCACTTTTGAAGAGATTGAGGATATTGAGCCGCCTGAAATTTCGGAAGAATGTCAGCAGGTCATCGACTCAATGCGCGAAAAGCTCGACCTTTTCGCAGCCGATTTACAAGGACCCGGCACCGACACCATCATGGTGCTTAAGGGGGTTCAAGACCCGGGGCGCTTGGCCGACTTGACCGCTGCTCATCTGTCGCTCGAATCTTCTCAGGCGCAAGAAATTCTCGAGGTTATCGACCCCGTCGAACGTCTTAAGATGGTGCATAAACTGCTCGATCTTCAGTTGCACAAGCGTCAGACGAAAGATCGTATCGAGCAGGCCACGCGCAGCCAGATGAGCCGCAATCAACGCGAGTATTACCTGCGCGAGCAGATGCGCCAGATTCGCCGAGAGCTTGGCGATCAAGAGGAAGATGATCCGATTCAGGAGTTGCGCGACCGCGTCGATATGCTCGACCTTCCAGAAGAGCCAGCGCTCGAGGTGCTTAAGCAGATCCGCCGCTTGGAAGGGCTCAACGCCGAGAGCACCGAGGCGGCTAACTTGCGTTCCTATTTGGATTGGGTCTGCGAATTGCCGTGGAATGAGCATTCCGACGATAAGCTCGACTTAGCTGAATCCGAAGCCATTCTCGATGCCGACCATTATGGGCTCGATGATGTTAAAGAGCGCATCCTTGAATACCTCAGCGTGCGTCAGAAAAACCCAGATTTAAAAGGGCCAATTCTCTGCTTGGTGGGGCCTCCGGGTGTGGGAAAAACTTCGATTGGTAAATCGATCGCTCGTGCTTTAGGCCGTCGTTTCCAGCGCATCTCGCTAGGTGGCATGCGCGATGAGGCAGAAATCCGCGGCCATCGCCGAACTTACGTTGGCGCCATGCCCGGCCGTATTATTCAAGCGATCAAACAAGCCGGAACGATGAACCCGGTGATTATGCTCGATGAACTCGATAAGGTTGGTTCTGACTTTCGCGGTGACCCGGCAGCTGCCTTGCTCGAGGTGCTCGACCCGGAGCAGAATAACGCCTTTCGCGATCATTATATTAACCTTCCTTTCGATCTAAGCCAGGTTCTGTTTTTGGCCAACGCTAACCTTACCGACACGATACCTAGACCCTTGCTCGACCGCCTCGAGATGATCCGTTTGGCCGGTTATACGGCGAACGAAAAACTGCAGATTTGCCGACGCTATATCGTCGATAGACAGGCTGAGCAAAACGGTCTGGACGAGCATGAAATTCAGTTTTCAAACCCGGCAATTAGTGCGCTCATCGAGGGTTATACGCGAGAAGCTGGCGTGCGTAATCTGGAACGCCAAGTCGGTACCGTCTGCCGCAAAGTCGCGCGGCGGATTGTCTCGAAAAAGGTTACCAGCGCCAAGATTTCGCCAAAAGCCTTGAATCGTTATCTTGGCCCGGCGCGCTTTAAATCCGATCCGGATTTGGCTGGTGACTCCATCGGCTGCTGCAACGGCTTAGCTTGGACCAGCGTTGGCGGTGAGGTGTTGGTCGTGGAAGCGAGTATGATGAAAGGCAAAGGCAACCTCATTCTGACGGGGCAACTTGGCGATGTGATGAAAGAGTCAGTGCGCGCGGCGCTGACCTTCTTGCGCAGCCACGCCGACGAGTTCGGCCTCGATGAGGCGGCTCTGGAAGAGAAAGACTTGCATATTCACGTTCCGGCCGGCGCCATCCCTAAGGACGGCCCTTCCGCCGGCGTGACCATGGCGACGGCGATTTTGAGTTTGTTGACCAACCGCCCTGTGCGCGCTCGCTTGGCGATGACCGGCGAAATCACCCTGCGCGGCCGCGTAATGACCATCGGCGGCCTTAAGGAAAAGTGTTTAGCGGCCTTGCGTTTAGGCATTGATACGGTGCTCATTCCAGGTGGGAATGCTGTTGATATTGCTGAGTTGCCGAAAGAGGTACGACGCAAATTGATAATCCACCCCTGCGAAGATGTGCGCCAAGTCTTCGGTTATGCCTTTGGCGATTAACCCATGGCCGAGGCCGAACTGCTCAAGACTTTAATCTCTGCAGCTCGTCTGCATCGCGATTCGCAGACGGAGATGGGTCCGGGTGATGATGGAGCGCTCATACGCGGCATAAGCGGCGGCTTGGTGATCAGTACCGATAGCTATTGGGAAGGCAGCCATTACGAGCGCCGATGGTTGTCAGCTCAGGATATTGCGGCCCGCTGTCTCGCCGGCGCTTTGAGCGATCTCGCGGCGATGGGCGCCTTACCCCGCTTCTATACCCTCGCCCTCACCTTATGCGGTGATGAAAGTGAGGCATGGATTGCTGATTTTGGTGCTGAGCTTGGCCGCCTCGCCCAACATTATAAAATAGACCTCATCGGCGGAGACCTTACGCGCGCAGCCGTTCAGGGCATGACGTTGACCGTCATGGGCAGCCCGACGAAAGGGCGCGTCATGCGTCGTCAGGGGGCGCGTCCGGGCGATGGATTGTGGGTTAGTGGCACGCTCGGCGCAGCGGCAGCCGGCCTGGCGTTGCTACAACAAAAAAGCGGTCCCGAGCGCAGTCACCTGAGCCAAGCCTTTCGTCGCCCAAAGCCTCGCTTATTGCTGGGTTCTGCCCTTGCTCGTATGGCTATTGCTAGTGCCGGGATCGATATTAGCGACGGCTTGGTGATCGATCTTTCTCGGCTCTGCACAGCCTCGAAATGTGGTGCTATCATCAACATCTCTAGCCTCCCGGGGGACCCGCGAAATAGACGCATCGGTGAGATGTTGAATCGACGGCCCTTGGATTTCGTCTTGTATGGCGGTGAGGATTACGAATTGTTGTTTAGCGTGCCCCCCCCGGTG
>JAPKCE010000593.1 GCA_028823075.1 Myxococcota bacterium | reverse complement strand
GACACCCTCAACGCCGATTCGGATAACGATGGCATCTCCGATGGGCTCGAAGACCTCAACCAGGACGGCGAGCGTGATGATGGCGAGATGGACCCGCTCGATCAAGACAGTGACGCCGATGGCATTCCAGACGGTCTCGAAGATAAGAACCACAACGGCCGTTACGATGTTCCTGGCGCCGGCGCTTTGCTCACTGGCGAGACTGACCCGCTAAATGAGGATACCGACGGCGATGGCCTGCTCGACGGCCACGATGAGGATCTTAACGGCAACGGACAGATCGATAACCCTGAGACCAACCCGAGGGTTGCCGATGCGGATAACCAAAGCGGTCTGGTACAGATCTGCTCAACTCGAAATCTGACACCGGTGGGCTTTTGGGAGTCCGAAGGTTTGGATGTCAAAGTAGCCCTGCCCGAGGCGGTACACAGCACTCGATCAGAACTTTTACTCGGCGGTAACCTCGTGGGTTTGGCATACCAAAACGCACAACGTGGTGCGTTTGGTGCAACGCTCGTGCATACTCCCCATGTCGCGGCGCAGGGTGCCGGTGCAGGCCAAAAAGCCTTTACCCAAGCCGAACGTCACCGCCAAGCCTTGGCCGCTGCAGGCTTCACCCTTCAGGCCGCCAACCCGCGCGTGTTCACCTCAAACGATGGGTTTGAAGCAGCCGTTTTGGAAGTACAGGGCAGTTTCGGTCAGAGCGCTGGCGCTGCTCGTAACGCCGCTGTCAATGCCATGCTCGGTGGAAATGTCCAGGGTCTGCCAGCGCCCGCAGGCGGTGCGGGGGCTACGATGAACCTGGTCGTTACTGTCGTTTATCGCAGTGACCAGCGTGCGCTGACGCTCTTCGCCTTAGCTCCGGTGTCCGGTGATCCAACTGAGGAAGGCTTGCGCGGTATCAGCCTAAAGAATTTGGCTGCGGGAACCTCGGTCGCTCGCGCTGGGAGTCGTGTCCGCAAGGTCTGTGTCGACTTTATCATTCGCCGCGCCAGCGAGGTCGATTTCCTGTGGGTTATCGATAATTCCGGTTCGATGGGTGGCGAACAAGCAGCGGTTGCAGCTGCCGCTACGGCGATGGTGCAACAACTCAACGGCACCAATATGGATTGGCGTATTGGCGTCACCACCACCGACGCTGATGGCGTACTCAGGGGCGGCAACTTCACCGCCGATGGCAATACCTTTCGCACGCGTGCCTCGGTAGGCACACGGGGCTCCGGAGCCGAGCGCGGTCTTCGCATGGCGCGACGAGCGGTGGAGCGCGCCTTGCCGCGCGCCAACAGCGCCACCAAGTTAAGGCCGCAGGCTCCATTGATCACCATCATCGTTTCCGATGAAGAGGACGCCGATGCGAAGGCGGCTGGGTGCTACGATAACCGAGTGTGCGGTCAGAATTTCGTCACCAGTTATGTCAATTACTTCAACGGTCAGGGGGGCTTTCGGCCACCGCTTGGCTTTGATCGACCTGGGTCTGTCTTCACCATCATCAATATTCCGGCCTTCGGCTGCGGTTCTGCTCAAAACGCGCATACCTACGACCTTCTCGCCATCCAAACCGGAGGTCGCTCTGAAAGTATTTGTGGGCGAGGCGGGCTGCTCGATTACGCGCCGCTCATGGAAGATATCGCCCGTGCTGCCGCCGGTATTGCTTCGGCCTACCGGCTTCAGGGCTCGCCGATCGCTTCGACCTTCAAGGCGGGAATTCAAGACCAGCAAAACAATCAGGTGAACGTCCTAAACCGCTCTCGAACCTTAGGGTTCGATTACGATGACACCCAAAATAGTATTGTCTTACAGGGCAACTTGAACCTGCAAAACAATGACCATTTATGGGTGAGTTATCGCTATTGGGTTCCTCCGGCTTGCCCGGGCGGATGTCCCGATGGGCAGATCTGCCACCCTGACGTAAACCGCTGTGTTCCGGATC
>JAPKCE010000592.1 GCA_028823075.1 Myxococcota bacterium | reverse complement strand
CGGTCAGGCCGGCAAGGTCAGCGGCACAAGGCATGCGCCGCTCCTCAAAGAGCGTGTGGTTCCAACTCCGGCCACGAATAGCGGGCGCTTCAGGGTTCTCGCTGATCCACGCGGCGATGCGCCGGCGCACCTCCTGCACGCTGTCGCTTGCCATCAAGTCGACCTGGTCGAGGGCCCAACCCATGCCCATCAGGTGGAGATGGGAATCGCACAGCCCCGGGACTGCGAAAGCTCCAGGAATCCGAGTTTTCGGGCCGTGTCCGAGATCAAACATGCCCTTTTCAACCGACAGTTGGGTCGCTTGCACCCGGTGGGCGTCGATGAAAAGTGGGCCGTGAAAGATTGCCATGGCTCATGCTGACAAAAGTCACGGCTAGGCGCCAGGTGTGTCTTAACTACTGATCGCCAACGACCGCCAACGCTTTCCCCTTGCCCGCCCTACCCCCTTCGCCGTAGTGGCTCCGCCACTGTTTATGAGGGATATAAAAATGGGATTAAAGTCAGACTGGACGAAAACCGGCTTTGCCACGCGAGCCATTCATGGTGGGCAGGAGCCCGACCCCAGCACCGGCGCTATTATGACGCCGATCTTTCAAACCTCGACCTTTGTCCAGGAGAGTCCTGGCGTCTTTAAAGGTTACGAATACAGCCGTACCTCGAACCCGACTCGAGTGGCGCTCGAGGGTAATTTGGCGAGCATCGAAGGCGCTAAATACGCCCGCGCCTTTGCCTCCGGCTCGGCGGCGACAGCGGCTATCCTAGGCTGTCTCGATCCCGGCGACCACGTGCTTTGCGGCGACGATGTTTACGGCGGTAGCTTCCGCTTGATGGATAAGGTTTATCGGCGCTTCGGACTTGAGTTCTCTTACGTTGACCAAACCGATTTAGCGGCCGTGAAGGCAGCTATTCGGCCAAACACCAAACTTTGCTGGATTGAAACCCCGACCAACCCGACGCTGAAAGTGGCCGATATCGAAGAGATCTGCTCGCTTTGTAACGCAGCGGGCGTCGCGTCGGTGGTCGATAACACCTTCGCCACCCCCTTCCTGCAACTGCCCCTATCGCTAGGCGCCACGATGGTCGCTCATTCCACCACCAAATACCTCGGCGGCCATTCCGACGTGGTCGGCGGAGCGGTGATCACCAACGATGAGGAATGGATGGAGCGCGTTCAGTTCATTCTTAACTGCATGGGCGGCAACCCCGGTCCGCAAGATTGCTTTTTGACTATGCGCGGTATCAAAACCTTGCATGTACGCATGGATCGCCATTGCGATAATGCCGAGAAATGCGCTGCCTTTTTGGAAAGCCACCCCGGTGTTAGCAAAGTCATCTACCCGGGACTTGCAAGCCACCCCCAGCACGACATCGCCGCGAAGCAGATGAAACGCTTCGGCGGAATGATCAGTTTTCATGTTGTGGGTGGCCTGGAAGCAGCGCGCCGCTTCTTGGAATCGGTGCAAGTATTCAGCCTAGCCGAGAGTCTGGGCGGCGTTGAATCGCTGATCGAACACCCGGCGATTATGACCCATGCCTCGGTGCCAGCGGAAGCGCGTGAAGCCTTGGGAATTCACGATGATTTCATTCGTCTAAGTGTCGGTATCGAAGAAGCCTCTGATCTCATCGAAGACCTCGAGCAAGCGCTCGCCAAGGCCAAAGGATAATCCATGTTTGATGCCGTCCGGCAGGGCTTTAAAAACGCCCGACTTTCGCTCTCGGGCAAACGCTCGCTCACCGAAGATGATCTCGATCAGGCGATTCGTGATATTCGCTTGAGCCTGCTCGAAGCCGATGTGGAATTCGGTGTTGTTAAAAGCTTTCTAAGCTCGGTTAAAACGAAGGCTTTGGGCGAGATCGTCCAACTCGAAGCCGGCAAGGACGGACAGCGCAAAAAGGTTCGCCCGGGCGATCACTTCACCTACATCTGTCTAAAAG
>JAPKCE010000591.1 GCA_028823075.1 Myxococcota bacterium | reverse complement strand
ATTTTGCGCTACAAAAAGCACCGTAAGTTGCTCCTCACGGCACGCTCGGAGCTGCGTTTGGAGTTGGCGAGTGAAGCCAAACTAGAGGATGTTACCCAACAAGATCGCCTCATTCAGTTCCATGAAATTAGCGCACGTTTGCGTCTGAACTCCGACCTTACTATGCTCGGTCGCTTCGCTTTGGCCGAGGTGAAAAACCTGACAGCGATCAAGCGTGAGCATTTGGCTAATGAGGTGAGCGTCGGGCTGGCGTTACGCCCCCAGCATACGGACCGCTATCGCGGTTTGTTGCGGTACAGCAGGCGTCAGGACCTGCGCGCCGACCAGCGCTGGTTAACAAAGGATCTGTTGGCCTTCGAGCCCATTTTCCGCACGCCGTGGTACCTGCAAATAGCACCTAAATTTGCGCTTAAAGCGGATGCCGAAAGCGATGAGTTACTCGGGTCGGCGACCGCGATGACGGGGCTGTTCGTGTCGCGCTTTGACCTGGAGCTCAGCAAGCTCCTCCGGCGTCAAAAGAGCCTGCCTATCCCCGGTGATTTTGAACTTTGGACCGAGTATCGCTTACTTGCAGACCTCACCGTTGGCGCGGCGCAAAACGGCTTCGCATTGGGGCTCAGTTACCTGCCGATCAAACATCTGCGCATTGGCATGGGCTACAGTTTTAGCGCCGTCCCGGATACCTTGACCACCAGCGAAACCATCGACGGCTCGGGCTTCTTTATGCGCGTCAGTGGTGTCTATTAGTCACCACTGCGCGAGACGATTCTTAGGAGCTCACCGATCTGTGTGAGCTCCTGGTCGTTGAGCAGAACAAAGGGCCGTTCCGGCTCGACGTTACGGTCTTTGGGAAGCACCAAATACCCGAGGCCTGACCCGGCAAGCGAGACCACCCATTGGCGTGCCGATGTGCTTGGGACGAGCCCGTTACTGACCTCGCCTGAGACAAACGTTAGGCCGAGCGAGCCAAGTCGCAACAGCGAAACCGAGCGTTCGTTGTCGCCTAACCAGCGGCTCAGCCAGGGGGCCGCGGTGACGCGATCAAAGAGGGGTATAAGAGGTTGGACTTCAGGCAACTCGATAGGACTGAAAGATAGTGCAACCCGGCTGTTCATCGTGTTGGTGGCGATCAACTCAAGTCCGCGTAAGGCATGCGCTAAAACTTCGGCGAGCCGTTCCGGGTTACGCTCGGTCGCGACGGTTGCATGGGCGCTTCGCCCGGGTAGGAAAACCACCTGATCGATGCCGCCTTGTTGTTCTAAAATAGCGGCAACGCGCGCGGGGTAGTCGCCATCAGCCTGCGAACTGTGCCTAGCCACCAAGGTGGGATGGGCGGCATAACTCCAGAGTAGTAAAGCTCGCCCTCCCACATCGAGTACAAGGCATCTTAAACGGTCATCGACTACAGCGGTGGCGCCATGGCTGCGGTTGGCGATGTAGGTGGGTAAGCGGCTGCTTGCGTGACCAAGCCGTGCTCGAGCGTAGGTTTTACGGGCCTCGCTAGCCGCATAGCTAACCGATGATGCCATGCCTTTTTCGTCCATCTCTGGCGCTCCGAAAGCGACTTGCAAGGCCGGGCCGAAAGCGGGTCTGGGGCCAGCGTGGGTATGGGTGGCGACAACGACAATTCGTTCGCTCGGCAGCGACAATACCTCTCCGGCATAGGCGCGTACTAGCCGGCCCAAGCGTTTCGGAACGCTTAGGACCTCCAGCGTTACCAGGGCCATCTGCGGAGCTCCGGGTTGACCAAGAAGAAGAAGTGAAAGCCGGGGAGGAAGCCCCTCGCGAGCGGTTCGGGTTTGCTCGTTTGCGGCGCCAACTTTGCGTAGCGGCAGGTTGCTCATTCCCCAGCCGGCGGCGAGCTCTTTGGGGGCTAAACTCCAGGCTTTGGCCACCTGGGCGAGGGTGTCTTCGGGCTGGAAGGCGCAAGCGCTGCAGC
>JAPKCE010000590.1 GCA_028823075.1 Myxococcota bacterium | reverse complement strand
CTCTTTCTTCGAGTTCCTCAGCCCTTTCGGCGGCTTCTTCGTCGCCATTGGCTGCTTGCTCGAGCAGTTTTTTATACTCCCCTTGCGCCACCTCCCAGCGCTTGTGCAGTTGCTCAGCAGCCGCTTTCCCCTGGCGAGACTCATCGAGCACGCGCTCCATATCGACGACCAAATAATCCATTCTTACTTCCCCTTGCTGCGGCAAACCATGGGGGAGCTTTGAGCCGCTGTCGAGCGCTGTAGAAGGTTGACAGGGAACAAGCTCGGTAGCACCTGCAAACCCTACAGCGATTTGGAGTTTCCATTATGTTTCGTATTCTCGTCTCCGATGCTTACGCCGATGAGGGCATTCAACTGCTCGATCAGGCCGCCGATGTTGAGCTTGTTAACAGCCCCGGGATGAGCGCCGAGACGCTGCTCGCCTGTATCGACGGTTTCGACGGCTTAGCCGTGCGCTCAGCAACGAAGGTGACTCCTGCTGTTATTGCTGCCTCGAAGGGGCGTCTAAAGGTCGTGGTTCGAGCCGGGGTTGGCGTGGATAATATCGACTTGCAGGCGGCGGCAGATAGCGGTGTGGCGGTAATGAATACCCCGTTCGGCAATACGGTAAGCGCTGCGGAACACGCTGTCTCTTTGTTGATGGCCTTATCGCGCAACATCCCTCAGGCGACGGCTTCGATGAAAGCTGGGCGCTGGGACAAAAAGAAACTCAGCGGACGTCAGCTCACGGGGCGCTGTGCTGGTGTCATCGGTTTTGGCAACATCGGTAAAGTGGTGGTCGACCGCCTAGTGGGTTTGCGCCTAAAAGTTCTCGTGAGTGACCCCATAGCCAGCGCCGAAGAGGTTGCTGCTCTCGGGGCGGAGTTGGTTAGCTTTGATCAGTTATTAGCGCAGGCAGATTACATTAGCTTACACGTGCCTTTGGTGCCGGCCACTAAGCATATGATCAACGACGACAGCTTAGCGAAGATGAAGGACGATGCCTTTTTGATCTGCGCAGCTCGGGGTGGGGTCGTCGACGAAGACGCTCTGCTCGAATGCCTGAATTCTGGCCGCCTAAGCGGTGCTGCTCTCGATGTCTTTGCTGTCGAACCTCACGTTGCAGGTAACGACTTGGTGGCCCACGAGCGAGTCATCTGTAGCCCGCATCTGGGGGCCTCGACTCGTGAAGCCCAGTTGCAGGTTAGCATCGATGCCGCCGACCAGTTGTTGTATTTCGCTCGCCAGGGCGAGGCTCAAAACCGCGTTAACTGATCGGTTGCTGCCGATATGGCCGCGACCAGCCTTTTAGCGAATCCAGTTAATCAGCCCGACAGCACACGTGGTGTTATCTCTACGCTCTTTATAAGGGCGACATGTTCTGGAGTCCCAGCGGTCGATGGTACCGTTCGCGTAACAGTATTCAGCATCAACCGGGTTCGCTTCAGCGCCGTTTTGGGTCGCCTGATAGCCAGTAAAGCCAAGGGTCATACGACTTCGATGGCCGATTTCTGGGGCGACCTCTAAGAGCAGGTAGGTGGGTGAATCGTCACCACCGTCGCAGCGATGCAAGTAAAGCGACCGGTCGTTACCGTTAAACATCGGGTCGGTGCAGGTTAGACGAGAGTCATTTGAGGCCATTCCTCCGCTGCAATGAATGTACTGTCCGCCGCTCAGCAAAATACGATCGTTGTCAAAGTTGAGGTTGGTCCAGCCGCCACCTTGGTGGTCCATGTCACAGTACACGGAATAAGGGGCATCACCTCCCGGTCCGTCGGTGTCGATTTGATGATTACCGGATTGTGTTTGCGGTTGCGAGGCCAGCAGGCTGGCACAGGAACGCGGTATGCCCAGGCCGCAAACACCATTCGTACAAACATGGTCGGCCGCACAGTCACCGCTATCAACACAAGACTCAGGACAGGCAGCCACATCTCCACCGCAAAGGTAGGGGTCGCAGGTCCGTTGGGTGCTGCTGGCACC
>JAPKCE010000589.1 GCA_028823075.1 Myxococcota bacterium | reverse complement strand
AAATAATCCCCCACCGGAGCGACGCTCTCGTCAAAGTTATCGGCGGTGATCTCGGGTACCGGATTGGCCGCCTGCTCCGAGATTCGCCCGTTGCTAATCAACTTCGTTTGTCCCGAAGTGTTGCCCCCGAAAATCAACCCTAGTTGAGCGATTTTAAAGAGGTTAAAGCTGGTCTTTCGAGCCGTAACAAAGTTGTCGT
The DNA here is from genome assembly GCA_028823075.1 of Myxococcota bacterium. Lineage (GTDB taxonomy): Bacteria > Myxococcota > UBA4151 > UBA4151 > UBA4151 > CACGMS01. Next base: position 1,764 of record JAPKCE010000589.1, on the reverse strand, counting down.
GGCGACTTGCATTTGCCAATTCGGACATGATTCGCCGGCTGGCTTCACCGTTGTTACCGCGAGGCATAAGAACCATCGCCGTGGGCTCAACCGTCGTCAAGAAGGTGGCTTTATTCATACGATCAAGCAGCAGATCTATACCCATCGCCACCGCTTCTCGATTAATATCGGCGTCCATCTCACGGACCATGCGCCGCCTGCCGCTGCTGATGAAGTTCTGGGCCGACTGAAACATGGCCGCGTTGGCAGCCGGCACCAAGCTGCGGTTGGCGATCTCCACGCCCCGGCGAAGGTTCGAAAGAACGGGATCAGCGGCGCTAGCGATGTTGTGCATGCCCTCGAAACCTTGGCGTAGGTTTTTCATCACGTTCTTGGCCTGCAAAGCGAAATTACAGGTAAAAGGGATGCAATCTTTAAAACCAGTCCAAGTGATGTAGCAACAACAGCCGACCCCATGTAAAAAGTAACAACACGAGATGCTCGCGGCGATGCTCGAAGCTTCGTAAACCGAATCCGACAGCGAGGCCAGCGCATAGGGTATAAAGTACAGGTACGAAACATAGGCCTGCAAACCCATCATGGCGTTGTAATGGGTGATTTGACCACGGTTCGAAAATGCCCAGAAATTGTAGCTGCGAGCCTGCGCCGCTGCCACCGAATAAGCGGCAGAATCCGCAACATTCTGCACATGGATGCGCTGGTGAACGGCGCGCCCCATCTGCACCGTAGCGAGCACACCGAGCGCCAGCCCGAGACAAGCCACGGCAGCTAAAACTAAGCTCTGCCCGCGGCGCTGCTTCATAGGCAATTCCTCAGGTTAGCGCGGTACAAATTACTCTGCATCTGCATGGCGTAGGTGGTCTCGATCGGCATCATGTAGATGGGCTCAAAGCGAAAGCCGAGGATGTTGCCGCCCGACGCGAGTAAGCGCAGCACGCGCACCTCAATTTGCTCGCGCAGGCTGAGTCGTCGAGGTGCGCTGACCTGGGTGAGTTGCTCATCGTGAACGGGAATAAGCCGGTTATCGAGCCGCCGACCAAACACCGCCGCCAGCCAGGCGTCGTGGATGAATTTGTTGGCGAAGGGCACGCGCAGCCGGTAGTTGTAGCGCAGGCGAATTGCCATGCGGTTAACCTCTCGAGCGGTGGTTGCCGGCACCCCTTGGCAGGACCCCGAGATGCAATCGAAATCGAGCTCTTCTTCGGGTAAATCAGCCTGAGTTGGATTGATCATATCGATGGAGACCAGGCCGACGCGAGGGGTAAAGGCCGGGACGTTGATCCCGGGAATACCAGCCGCTAAATCCTGTAAGTAGCTTTGTAGACTGGCGATGCCACATTGCACTTCGTTGGTGAGCAGGAGCAGGCCTTTGGCCTTAAGCCAGGTCTCCATAATTCCCGGGCGCCGACGGTTGTTAAACGGGTCACGGGTACCAAAGACGGTGTCGGTAGCGCCCATCGTGGGCAGCAGCGCGATCAGCGCGCCGTTGAGCATCATCTTACGATCTGCGTTATGCACGATGCCCGCGCGGGTGGCCTGGAAGGCTGCATATTCGGTCATCACTCGGGCGTGTTGAATCATGACCAGTTGAATGGTGCCGATGACTAGGAAGGTCATGGCGGGAAGCACAAGGGCACCCTCGACAAGGGCTTGCCCTTCATCGTCTCGCCAAAACCGCTGGATTCGCTTGAACACGAGTTCTCCTGGTTGGACTGTAGCATGCGCGCGCCTCAGACCTGTCAGTAGATTATCGGGTGTTTTTTG
>JAPKCE010000055.1 GCA_028823075.1 Myxococcota bacterium | reverse complement strand
GGCTTGAGTCTGGATGCTCACCTGACGGCGGCCGCTGCGATGAGCAGCATAGGTAACCACACCGTCGGTGAGAGCAAATAAAGTGAAATCGCGACCGACGCCAACGTTGCTGCCGGGACGGATCTTGGTGCCGCGCTGACGCACGATGATGTTTCCAGCGCGCACAGTCTCGCCACCGTACTTTTTTACGCCGAGGTACTGAGCGTTGGAATCGCGACCGTTTCGGGATGAGCCCTGACCTTTTTTATGTGCCATGATGTGACCCTTTTCTTAAGCGTTGATCTCGGTGATGCGCACCTGAGTGAAGAGCGCACGGAAACCGATTTTGCGGCGATATTTTTTGCGCCGCTTGCGTTTAATGATCAAAATTTTCTTGCCCATCAGAGGCGTCTCACGGACGTCGAGGTCTTTGTTATCCTGACGCACGATAATCGCTTTCACCGATGTACCCGCAAGCTTATCGGCGCCTGAGCGGATTCCAGAATCATCTTTCAGTAAGAGCAACTTATCAAAAGTTAGCTCATCACCCACTTTGCCAACCCGATGAGGGATGCGCAGGTAATCACCAATTTCGACACGCTCTTGGTTGCCGCCGGTATGGACCACAGCAAACATAATGGCTCTCCTCGTTTTCCCTGCACACCTAGCAGGGCGGGCGTTCTTAAGGATGGTGCCTTAGGCTGTCAAGCGGATTGCAGCCCAAAGCCCGCTTAGCTGAGCTTAGCTTCGACCGGCCGCCTGGCCAGTTAGCTATAGGGTCATGGCAATTGCTGGCGCCTTACGTTAGCTCACGGGGCGACACCAGAGGTTTCAAGGCATCATGACCCGCAGCACCATGCTTCGTTTGCACACCACCATATCCCAACTCGACAGCTTACAAGGTTGGCTTTTTTTGGCCGGTGCCGAAGGCGTCGAAACCCGGGATCACAGCACCGATAAGAGCATTCCTAAAGACCGCGCCCAACTGCTCACGTACGGCGATGAAGAGGCCATGAACGCCCTCGCTTCTGATCTCGAAGAACGATCTGAGCTTGTTGAAAGACCTGAAGTGTTACCCGTCCAGGAGATCGACTGGGCCGAGGCGTGGAAGGTTCACTTTAAAGCGCTGCGATTGAGCCCGCGCTTGGCCGTGGTCCCGAGCTGGGAGGACTGGCCAGCGCCTGAAGGGGTGCATGTCATCCGTATGGACCCGGGATCGGCCTTCGGCACGGGCCAACATGCAACCACCGCGCTTTGCCTGCGCGCACTAGACCAAATAGCTGCCTCGGGAGGGATCGGCTCGCTGGCCGATATTGGCTGCGGCACGGGTATTTTGGCCATCGGCGCTGATCTGCTTGGTGCTGGCCCCATCTGGATGGTCGATAACGATCCTTTGGCGGTCACCGTAGCGGCGGAAAACCTGGACAACATGGGCATGCGTGAGCGCGTTGTGTTGGAATGCCAAGATGAACCCTCTCACCCTCGGCGCTTCGACACGCTCGTCGCCAATATTCTGGCGCCGGTGTTGATACGGCTAGCGGCGCGGTTAAGCGCCTGCGTCACGGACGAAGGATGCCTATTACTTAGCGGCTTGTTGTATAGCCAAATCGACGAGGTTGAGGCCGAGTATTTGGCTTTGGGGTGGCGTCGCGCTGCGCTATCTTGCGAAGGGGAATGGGCCTTGCTCTGGTTACGACGATGACCCAACGCCGCTGTCTTGTAGCTCGAAAATACTTGGAATTAGATGACTTGGTGATCGATGAGCCGGCTGTGCTCACCTACCTCAACAAAGCCTTGCGCTTAAAATCCGCAGAAAAACTTGAGCTGTTCGACGGCGACGGCGGGGCACGGCAAGCGCGCATCGAAAAACTTGATAAACGACAACTTGTCGGCACCTGGTTAGAGCCCCTGCGCCAAGAAGCAGCCTGCGGCTCAAAAGGACCCGTGGCGGTGATCGCCCGACTCAAAGGCGGCGGCGAAGAAGAGGCTATAGCCGCCTTGGCTGCCTTAGGGCTTGAGGATATTCGGCTATTCCATGCAGAAAGGGACGCCCACGGGCGCAAGCAGGCCGAGGCTCAGGCTGTGCGGTGGCAGCGCATCGCCGAAGACAGCTGCCGCCAAAGCGGGGGGTATTGGTGCAGTCAAATCCGCCAATTCCCTTCGTTAAAAGATGCCATTTTCGACCTCGAACGACTGGTTTACGGCGCCGCGGACGGGGCGCAACCTCCAGCGGTTGAATGCTCCGGACTGGGCGTCGTCGTCGGCCCCGAGGGTGGGTTTTCGAGTCTAGAAATAGCCCTACTTAAGACAAAAAACGCAGTCCCGGTCAGTTTAGGGCAACGCGTGCTCAGAGCGCGTCACGCAGCCAGTTTATTACCCAGCATAATGCTTGTTCTGGGTACGGGAAAAACATGAATTTAGTCTGCGTGCGCTGTGGTTTTCCCAACGACTCAAAGGCCGTCGAATGCCGAGCCTGTAGTGCCAGTTTGCAAGGCGAAGAAGAGACCAGCGCAATCAAACCTCGGCTGCGTCAGATTCTCGCCGAGACGAGGGCTCGTACGCTTGCTCGTCAACGGCGCGGCGTCGCCATGAACCCCAACCGAGTCGACGTGGTACCACGGCTACCCAGCGGTGTTACGGCGAACGATACCACCCTTAAAACGGCAATGGAAAAGGGGCGCCAAGCGCGCTTGCAAGGGCTACGAGAAGAGCTGCGAAAAAGTCGGCCACAGCCCCCCGTTAGCGAATCGATCCCACCGCGAGACGAGAGTTTTAGACTGCCAACTGAGAAGTTGATAAAGCCGACGGCCGAGCGCCCGGTGGCCCGGCGAGCTGAAGCTATTGCCGAACCCACACCATCAGCCGCACCAGTAGCCGCACCAGTAGCCGCACCAGTAGCCGCACCAGTAGCCGCAACAGTAGCCGCAACAGTAGCCGCACCAGTAGCCGCAACAGTAGCCGCAACAGTAGCCGAGCCGATAACGGCGCCGGATCTCGCTCCAACGCCGGAGCGGGCACCATCACCTGCGCCAGTAAAAAGGCCCGAAAAAAAGCGTCCGTTAGTCGCTCGCGAACAACTCAGAGAACAGGTGCAAAAAAGCCTCGCCCAGTTGCAAAGTGCAGCACGGCGCTTGGCAAAAGGTCGGGTTTCAAAACGACCCCCTGTCGATGAGAACGCTTGCAGCTTGTTCAACAAACGGCGCCTGCTTGCGACCTGCATTGACGTGGCTCCTGCGCTGCTCACAGCAAGCCTTTGGCTAAGCGCCGAACTCAATGGAAACCGACTCCCCCCCGAAGAGGTCATCGCCGCTTGGCTACTCGGTGGCTCGAGTTCATTGCCCCTTGGGGTGCTCGTTCCTGCGATGATCTTCCTGCTCTGGTGTTGGGGCGGTATCGCGCTGTGGCGTTGCTCTCCAGGCATGAAAGTAGCGCGTCTTAGCTGGGCAAAGACCGAGAGTTGGCGCCTCTTTGCGCGGCCACCACTGTTTCTCCTCAGCCTGGCTCCCCTTGGACTAGGCGCTACATATGCCCTGCTCGATAGCAACAGCCGAGGCCTGGCCGATTTACTCCTGCGCCTTCGCTGGCGAAACGAATGAACGACCGCTTCGCGCAGATGTTACTAAGCCAAGGGCTACTCGAACGTAGCCAACTTGGAATGCTGCGCCAGCGCGCCAAACTGCTGGGCGGCGAACTCGATCGACACCTCATCGAAATGGGACTGCTTGGCGTCGAAAAAGTGATTAAAATCTATGCTGAAAGCATAGCGCTTAGAGCAGCTAGCCCTCTCGACCTCGACTCTTTGGAGCATAGCTCCAGCTCTGCTTTTCCACAGCGCTTAGCGGCGCGCTGGCGCTTTATCCCGATGCGCCAAAACGGTCTTCTTTGGGAGGTCCTGACCGACAGAGCTGCAACTCCGGACTTGCATATGGAGGTTGAACGAACCCTGGGGCTTAAGGTCTCGCTGCTCGGTATACCGCCTTTCCTGTATGAGATTTTATGGGCATGGTTGCAGCAACAGAGCCAAGATAGCGACTTAGCCTTGCTAACAGCGCGGCTCTACCCTCGTTTTATAGCGCGTCTAAAAACCGGTCGGTCTCAGAGCGAAACAAACGACGACCCAAGCGTTAAAAATGTCCTAAGCCTGAGCCTTAAACTGGCCCAATGCAGGCAGGCCGACGGCTGCCTTGTCGAGGTCAAAACACATCTTGAGAAACAGTACGCCCAAGCTGCCGTATGGCGAGTAAGCGGCGAAGCGCTGTTTCGTTGCGGCGGCGACAAGACAGCTCTGACAATCTCCCAACTCGAGGGCCTATCGACCTGGTTGGAGCACCACTCGGCGAAGGTCATCAACCCGGTTCCGCAAACCTGGTGTTCCCTATTGGGAGATTCGATACGCGATCAAAAAAGCCTTGTTATTCGACCCGTTGGAATCGCCAAGAAAAGAATTGTCGCTTTGCTTGTTTTGGGCTCCGAGCACCTCGTTTTAAACGAGCGAACGCGCGCTGATCTGGACGATATTGGGCGGTCTTTGAGCTCTGCCCTAGAGCAACAGTTAAGGGAGCGCTCGGCGAGCTGAACGGTACCCGGCGACCATGTTTTTTACGATGCTCTCGGCGCTCGGCAGGTCATCGATCAAGCCGCATATCTGCCCGGCCTCGATCTCACCGTTCTCGAGATCCCCACAAAATATACCGGCGCGACCGCGGCCCCTGCCGAGTAAAGCCCGTAATTGCTCGACGCTCTGCCCAGAGGCTTCTGCGGCGAGAGCTCGTTGAGCAAATGCATTTTTGATCAAACGCACCGGGGTAACAGATGACAAAGCCAAAACTGTGTCCCGGTCGCCGGCATTAACGACAGCGTCTTTATAGGCTGGATGAGCGCTGCTCTCGACGCTCGCAGCGAAGCGTGTGCCGACCTGAACAGCGCTTGCACCCAAAGCTAAGGCGGCGGCCATGGCGCGGCCATCAGCAATTCCGCCGGCGGCGATCACCGGCAGATCAACAGCGTCGACGATCTGCGGGATGAGGCACAGGCTTGTAGTTCCTTGCGGGGCATTATGACCTCCGGCCTCAACCCCCTCACAGACCACAGCAGCCAAACCAAGCGCCGCACATTTTTCGGCCTGGCGAACAGCGGCGACAACATGAACGTGGATAATTCCAGCATCGCGCAACGCTGATGCCACCGCTGCCGGAGAACCGGCAGAAGAAAACACGATCGGCACCTGCTCTTCGATAACGACATCGAGAACGTCTTGCATCTGCGGGTAAAGCAAAGGCAAATTGACGCCAAAAGGGCATTGCGTCGCCGCCTTCACCTTACGGATATGAGCGCGCAGCAACTCGGGCTGCATGGAGCCCGCGCCCAACAAACCCAAGGCACCCGCCTGACTAACCGAGGCCGCTAAACGCCAGCCCGAGACCCAGATCATTCCCGCCTGAACGATGGGGTAACGAATACCGAAAATATCGGTTATCGGCGTGCGTATCGGCTCTATTTGCCGGCCTCTTTGGCGTCTGGTTTAGGCGCAGCGCAAAGCGCTTTATCACCACCCTTTTGAGCGAAGAGCCAAGTGTAGGCGTCAACCCGATGAGCCGGGCCTTGACCGGTCAAAAGAGCAGCGGCTGATCGCCCCAGCAAGGCGTCGCTACGGTTAGCATCAACGGCCAACACGCGATTAAAACGTTTCATCGCCTCGGCTCCAAAGGCAGCTTTTTCTTCCGGTTTAGCCGCCTGACCCAACTGCACCGCAATCCAAGCTGATTCCATCAACTCCTTAATCGCGTTAGGGAACATTTCTTGAATTCCCGAGAGCAGACGCCCACGGAAGTCGGTCGCTGCGTTGTTGCGCTCGAGTTGCTTGTAGAGAAACTTGATCGTCTTCTTCTTTTTACGGTTCTTCATGGTGGCTTTATTTTCTCGCGCAAACTTGGCCTTAAGCGCTCTATCCCCGGCCTCGGCCGTCAGTTTCGACGCCGCGCTGATGGCTTGCAACAAGGGGTCGTCGCCGGCGCTAGCGCCCAGCGCCAAAGCTGCGCCCTTCAAATCACCATTGGTCGCTAGGAACAAAGCGAGTTCACGGCGTACGGCGGGCAATCCAGCCTTGACGGCGGCGAGGTAGGCTTCGCTGACCGGGCCGCACCCCTTCGTCGCTGCTTCGCTGCGCGCCAAACGCGCCTTTGCCAGATTCAACAAACGAGCATCGACAGGCCGCTGACCCTCGCCGGCTTTAGCGCCAAGTAACTTGGCAGCTTCGGCGACGGCTTCACCTTCGAGCTGCTTTAGGCTGATGTAAATCGGGGTGTCGCTCGAAGTGGGTAGCGCGCCACTGATCGCAGGCAGAGCGCCAGCTGCCTTATTACTGGTTTCATCAACAGCGGGAGAAAGAGCGTTCCAGTGATCAGCAAAAGCGCTCAGGCGTTCTTTACCGAAGGGCTTCTCGGCACCCGCTTGCAACGCTTTGAGCACGACGCCAGCATGGCTCTGCAAGCTTGAGTCACTTTGGTTAGCTTCTAGCCAAAGGCGGTCATAGAGTAAGAAGAAGGGAGCAAAACTAGCTACCGTGGTATCGATCCCGCAGACGCCTTTATCATCGGTGAGGCATTGGCTGCCCTTACAATCGCCCAAACACATCGCTGACTCGAAACTACTCATCGCCGCAAGCATGCGCTTATTCTCTCCGCTGGCGAGTGCCTCTAGGCCTTTGTCGTACGCGGCGCGTAGCACTTTAGCTTCGGGGCTATCAGCCGCCATCGGGTCGTTTGCGGCCGAGCCGCCTCCCTGGGTAGCGAAGTAGGCTGCGCCAGCGATCAGCACGATCGCTGCGATGAGCATCGGCTTTTTACTCTTTTGGGGCAGTTCTTCCTCGTCGCCAGTCTCGACGGCCAAACCTGGGATATCGCTGGGCTCATGAGTCATCTCTTCGAGCAGGCCGAAGGCATCATCAAAGTCGTGATCAACCTCATCGGGCTCGGCAGCCGGAAGCGGGGTTTCTGCTTCTAAAGGATCTTTCTCTTCGATGGCGAAGTCGGCTTCTAACGCGGCTTCGAGGGCGGCGCTATCACCGCCGTCATCGATAGCCCCCATGTCGAGTTCAGCGAGTTCCGCCGCGGCAGCTTCAAGTGCTTGTTCGTCGTTTGACAAAACTTCATCAGGCGCCTCGCCGGTCGTCAACTCAACACTGGGCTCAGCCGGTGTTTGAGGAGCCTGCGTGCGCCTCGCGTCGAGTTGCGCAAAAGCTTCGGCGATCTCCGGGACCTCCATCGCCTGCTGCCATTCGCCTTCGTCTTCGCGCAGCATACATTGTCGCGGCACGCGTTTCTCGCCAACCCAGCGAACTAACGTAGCGAGGTCTTTGACTTTATATACTTTTCCATTGGTATGGCGAATCTGCATGGGATCTGTTCCTTCTAAAGCAATCGTAAAAACATGGCCGCAGGCGTTGCATTGGTAGGGTTGAGCATGTTCAACCGCCGAGACAGTTATCTGCCAAAGGGTTCCGCATTGTTCACAGCGCGCTTCCACCTTTGATCTCTTCTCTTATCTGCCCTTAAGACAAACTTTGATGTTGCAGCAAGGCCGCTGTGAACTCAGCAAACCCGGCGCCTCGCTCGGAAGCGGTAATAAATGCGGGCGCCTCGAGCAACTCCGGAAATTCGCGCAAGTTGGCGACGCCCACACTGAGCGCAGCGATAGCAAACAAAGGCCCGTCGTTTGGCGAATCACCGATGTATGCCAAACGATGGATATCAAGGTCAAAATGACTGCGAAGAACCTGTTGCAAGGCGCTCGCTTTATCCCAAGCACCAAACCAGCCGTTGACATGGATCGAGCTGACCTTGGCCTTAGCACCATGACGCTCAAAGGCTAAGCGCAGAGCCTCAGCCTCGCTCAAAGGAAAAGGGCCAACCTCTTCCGCAAAATCAATGGCCAGATCAAAGCGCCTGCAAAACTGGTCACTAGCGACCTTCATTTTTGGAAATTCCTGCAGCAGCGCTTCGGCCAAGGCCTCAATGCGTCCTGGTGCCGGCGCTTCACCCAAGTCTTGACGCTGAACATGGCGCCCAACTCGGCGGTAAAACAGCGCCCCGTTTTCACCCAAAACCCCGTCGACTGGCCAACTGCGAGCGATCATATCGCACCACCCAGCAGGGCGGCCGGTCACAGCCAACACACGAAAACCAGCCGACTTTAGATCCCATAAGGCCTGATAGGCCTCAGCGGTTATTCGCCCGTCGGTGGTAATGGTATCGTCGATGTCAAAACCGACCGCTCGCACGCAACGCCAAAGTTCATCGGGTACCTGTTGTAAGCTCAGCATAAACATCGTCTATGCGCGCCCAAGCCCGACAACAAGAATTAACGATTAAACAACCCGCCCCACGCGCAGTAAATAGCCCTGCCACACCGACTCTTGAGTCGTCGACGCTTATCGGGCGGATAAGCCCAACAAGCTTGAGGCTGCCAAAAATCAACACGGCGATATTAGCATCGACGGGAAAAGGTACCTATCCACCTTGGCATAGCGCCGTCTTTAGACTTTAATGGCACTATGATCTTCCTCGCTCTAACACTGTTCGCAGGCCCACTGCCTCTCTATCCGGGCGCTGTGACAAAAAAAATGCCCGAAATGAACGGCGCAGGTGTGGTCTTCTACACAGCCAGCCAAACAGCAAAAAAAGTCGCCGCATGGTATTCTAAAAAACTCGGAAAACCGGTTCGGACCGTCCGAGACAGCGGCTTTCTATCCTACAATATCGTCCTAAAGGAGAGAAAGGCCGCGATCACAGGCTCACAAAAGAAATTGCTTGAGCTAGGCATCGTCGTCTGGGGCGAAGAGAACGGTTCTTGCTTTATTGCCTTAGTCGACCGGCCAATTCTTAGCACCAATCTGAATGCCAAAGGCCGAGCAGCCGATTTAAGTTTCGGTAGCGACGCACCCATAAAAAAAGCAACGGGGGCCGACCCAAACCGCTATCGCAAGGACAGGCTACGCGGTCGCTCCGTCGAAGGCCGCTCGGTTCAAGGAAGCTTTCGCTGATGGGCTGGTTTTGGAATGAAGCACGCCAGTTTTTCGAAGACTTTGAAACTCTTTTCTTAAGCGGTCGAGTGAACCCCCTGGATCGTGGTAGAAAGCCAGCTCATACCGCCCCAAAAGACCCCTCGCCGCACAGGCCAAACACTAACCTATTCGACACAGCACTTCCGGACTGGATGCAGCCGATGCCGAGTCAGCAACCGCGCAAAGCTTTGCCGGTTGATGTCGTCGCCGCGCTGATGACCCTCGGCCTGGCCTCACCGCCCGCCAAAGACGAACTCAAACGCTTGATTCGCAGAGCCCTCGCAGATGCTCACCCCGACCGTTCCCAGCACTCGAAGCGCAGCGATCCGGCCGGGCGCTTGCAAGATATCCAGGCTGCTCGAGCCATTTTGCGTCAACATGGCTTCGCCTGACCGGCGCCCCACGGGGCAAAGGGCATTGACAAGATCGCGCCCTTTTACCAAGGAGCCGAACAGAGGCGGTCTGCCT
>JAPKCE010000588.1 GCA_028823075.1 Myxococcota bacterium | reverse complement strand
GGGTTGCTGTGGTGCCTCAGACGGTTCTTGGTTTTGGCGCGCAGCTTCACTTAGCGCTCCAGGAGGTCGCAAAGACGAAAGGCGCGGACCTCCGCTAGGTTCCTGGCACCCATGCAAAGCCCGATCAAGCGGTCCAATCCAAGAGCGATACCGACGGTCGCCGGGAGGCGGTCGACGGCGACAAAGAAACTGTCGTCCGCGCGATAGGGCTCGTGTCCAAGTTGACGCCGTGTCTGTTGCCAAGAATCAAAGCGTCGGCGCTGCTCTTGTCCGTCGGTCAGTTCGTCAAAGGCGTTCGCTAACTCGAGCCCGTCGACATAGAGTTCAAAACGGGCGCAAAATCGCTGATCGTCTTGGCAAAGACGAGCCATCGCTGCTTGCGACGCGGGGTAGCGTTCAACAACCACCGCACCGAGTTTAGCCAATTCGGGCTCCACACGGCTGATCCAGGCGCGAAAGAATGCATCATCCCAGGTATCGTCGTCGGCGCAGTGAAGGCCTGTGGCCGCGAGTTGCTGGTGGAATTCGGTTGTCGTGCTGCTCGGGTCGAGTTCGATGCCGACACCGCGATGGAACAGTTCGGCCACCTTGTATCGTTGGATCTGTGGCGCAGTCCGCTGGCCTCCGAGTTCAAAGAGTTTATCGAGAAGAGCCTGTAGGTCATCCATTAAGTCATCGAGTCTAGCGCCAGGGCGATACCATTCTACCATCTCGAATTCGAGGTCATGCCAAGGGCCACCTTCGCCGTCGCGCAAGCAAGGCGCGATCTCAAAAATCGCCCCGCTGCCACGGCTAATCAACTTCTTATGCCAGACTTCGGGGCTGGTACGAAGATGCGCTGTCCGACTCCCTTTACCGAAGGGGTGTAGCTCTACAGCAACCGCCTCAAGATGGGGTTCGCCGCCGGGAGATAGAACGGTTACTGGCGTCACTACCTCCAACAGCCCGCGCTCCGTCAAGGTTTGACGTAGTCCGCTTCGCAAGGTGTTGAGCATCATCAAACGTTGGCGCATGGGCGCCCAATCCCTGCTTCCTTCCCACTGTGCAAGGCAGATATTGCTCGCGTGGCCCGCGCGGTGGTAGGCCAGCCCAGCCAGGAGGGTGCTCATTATGCTCCGTTGTCTTTTTGCTGCCTCGATCCTCATCGCTACCCCGGCTTGGTCTGCGGGTTTTTTCCGTCCAGGAATTGGCGTGGGGAATTTGGGCGCCGGCGGCACCGGTGTCGCCAGCGGTTCGCCGGGCTATGGCCATTGGTACAACCCTGCGATGCTCGGATTCACCAAAGGCAGCGCCGAGTTGACCTTCGACTGGACCGGTATGGATGAACAGTTCACCTTTAAGCGTAGTCGCGAAGGTCTGTTGCCGGCGGAACGGCAGCAGCAAGATGAGGATGCGAACGGTTACTATTCGAATCGGCTGGCCGAGAATTGTTGCGGCGGTGAGCCTGCTGGCGGCGAAGTCGATAAAGCAGACCTGCGCCAGATTCCCTTTGTGGGCATCGCCTTTCCTATTCGCGACGACCTTGTGCTCGGACTGGCGATGTTTGGACCCCATGGCCCGAGGCGAAACATGCCCCGCGACGGTTCGCAGCGCTATGCGGTGGTCGCCACCAATATCACGCTGGCCATTTTGCAGGCGAGTCTGGCGTATCGGCAGAAGCGTTGGGGGCTCGGTTTGGGGCTCACCAATTTTTGGCTTAACGTTGAGCAGACCTTCACCCTCAGCGGTGATTTAGAGGGCACTGAAAACCCTAATTTTGACGCCTGGGCGAACGTGGCGGTCGAGGACCGTTATGTGCCGGTGATCAATGTTGGGTTTTGGGCAACGCCCTTACCGGGTTTGCGCATCGGCGCGAGCTTCCTTCGGCCCGTCGCTGAGACCTGCAAAGGCAGCGGCGATGCGCGCGTCTGCGGGCACGTTTATGCCGAAGGAACCATCACCCCAGAACTCGCGCCTGGATTAGCTGCT
>JAPKCE010000054.1 GCA_028823075.1 Myxococcota bacterium | reverse complement strand
CGGGCGTTACGAGTTGGTCGATGGTGAGCGCATCATGCGCGAGCCGCTGCTGCATATCAATGTCGACGATTTAGCGATCAATTTTGAACTTCTCATTCAAGAGCGCTTCGTGCGCATCGCCACAGTTTTGGTCGATCTGCGCATCGGTCTGGGCCTGACCCTCGACGGCGAAGGAAACCTGGTTCTCGCCATGAGCGAGCCGACGAACTGGATCGGTGACATCGAAGTGCAAGACGCCAAAATTCTGCTCGAAACCGAGGAGGAGATTGCCGAGACCATTCCCGCTTTACTCGAACTGGCGATGCCGGCCTTGTTGGGCAATTTGGATAACAGCTTTGCTCTTCCCGAGTTGGGAATATTTACTTTGCAAATCGATGGAATCGGCGGGGTTCGCCCTCGGGCTGACCTGGGCCAAGATGGCTTTGAGCGCTTTGATTACTTGGGACTATTCGCCAGTCTGGGTTTGGCTCAGGGGCAACCGGATCATCTCGAGGTCGGCACTCGCGCTCGATTGATTCATGTGGAAATGGGTCAAACCGAAGCCTATCGAGTTAGCGAGCCGGGCAAACTCTTTGTCCCCGAGGTCGATGTCGAACTTGAACTCAACGGCGCCGGCGAAACAGGCTATGAATACAGTTGGCGCGTGGATGAGGGGCTGTGGCGTATCGCTCAACCTGTGAACAGCGGCGACACTGTGCGGCTGCGCAGCCATCTGTTTAGCCTGCAGGGAGCGCATCGTATTGAACTGCGCGGCCGTTTAGCGGGTAATCCGTCGACCACCGATCGCTCGGCGGCGGTGATCGACGTCGTTATCGACACTGAAGCCCCTGAACTCACCATTAGCCGCCGGGGTGATATGCTCCTGGTGAAGGCCTGGGACCGGGTCTCACAGCCCGAAGATATCCAGATTCAACTGCTCGCCGATAGTCAGGTTATCAGCCAAGCTCAGGGCGAACTCGAGACCTTATGGCCGGCCGACGCCGAACTTGTTACCCTGCGCGTAGAGGATGCCTCGGGTCTCATCTCACGGTCTGTTCTGGCGCTGCCGCAGATCGTTGATATCGATGCTCCCCAAACCGGCGAGTTCGATGTGGCCGCCGCCCAAGGTTGTAGCTGCGCGGCCGTCGGTTTGAGTTCAACCCTTTGGCTGCTCCCGTTGTTGGCGCTGCGTCGGCGCCGTCGTCGTAGAGCCGCCTAGGTGCGCCTCTACTTAAGCATTCTCGGCTTGAGTTTTGGCCTCGTCACTGGCTGTGGCGAAGGTCGCCCTTCTGGGCCGCCATCCATCGCCTATGAAGTGGAAAATCAAGACGCCGTGCGGGTGCGTAATCAGGGCGGCGAGACCGCCCTTAGTGTTGATTTGATCTTTCGCGCCGGCAGCCGGCAGGCACGTGGTTGCCAGGTCACTAGCGGCCTCAGCGAGGGCATCGAAGTGGGCGCCGAGAGCGAGTTGTTGTCCATCTCCTTGCTGTCTTTCAAAGCGGGGCAAGAATTGCGTGTGCATTGCGCCAAGGGCACCGACCTCCGCTATTTCCGCGGCGATTTAAGCAACGGCAGAATCGTGCCCTTCGAAGAGGTCCAAGAGGTTCCTTTTCGCAGCAGCTATATGCTCTGGGTGGTCTTTTTGTCGGGCATCGCTCTGCTCATGCTGTTGAGCTTTTTCATAGCGATCATGCTCGATCGCTTGTTCGGTCGTCTCGGGAAGGCCTAAGTCACCCGCTATGCCATCGGCCCAGGTGATCCATGCCAGCGTCTTCAAAGACCAGCGGAAGGTCATTGATCAGGGCTAGGAGTAGCCATCCATTTAATCGTTGGGGGTTTCGCAAAAGAACACCAGTAAGGAACTGCAGGTGGCATCGTTCCAGCGGCCGCTCGTGGTCATCTGCACACAATCCTCGCCGCGCCCCCAGTCGTTCGGTTCGCCCCGGTTCCAATTGGTAAAGTTGCTGCTGCGTGCATCCCACGCCCACACATCTTCTTCGATCTGGTCGGACAAGCCGATCCATGGGCTCGTGCGGTTGCTTGCATCGAATAAGATTCGATTGTCGGCCGCGTCATCGATGGTGACCAAGGTCATCTCTGCGCTGTCGCAATGGGCTGCCGCGTCGGCGCGGTTGCGCGGTTGCGAACAAATAGCTGTGCTGCGCTGCCTCGCGGCAACTTCCGCGCAGCCTTCAGGGAGGGCTCTTTCTCCTTCCTCCCAACGGCAGGCGTCGCTGCATCCGTCTCCGTTTCGAAGGTTACCATCGTCGCATTGTTCGCCTGCTTCGACACTTCCGTTACCGCAGATCGAGACATCGGGCCCGCCACCGATAGGTCCGTCGACATGGAAGGTGTAATTGCCGCGGGCCTCCGGGTCGAAGTGGCGCACCGAGACCATGTAAACGGTGTTGGCTTCCAAGTGTTCCGCAATTTTGCAGTTACGCCCTTCGCCGCTCTGGTCGTCTTCAAATAAGGGGCGTCCTGCCGAGTTGTGCATTACGCAGAAGGTGTCAATTCGGCCCGTCGTATAGGCGCTATAAAGACCCGCAAGGGTTGTGGTGAAGCTAAAGAAGTCTTGGTCGCCACCGTAGTTAATGACGCCGCTCAGGTTTTGACCGAGTTGCACAGGGCTTGCATCGTCGGTCCCGTTGCCGTGGTCGTCCGCGGGGAGCGGGATGGTGCTACCCGCATCGGTAACCGGAGCGTTGGCATCCGCTGCTGCGACGCCAGCGTCTCGGGTTGGCGTCACCTCCTGCGCATCCGCAGACCCTGTATCCGTAACGCCCGCGTCGTTGCTGCCGAAGTCGACATCGGGGTTGATGCCAGGGGCGACGACGGACACGCCGCAGCCGCAAACGAGGAGTAGGGTCAAACTAGATTTACGCACGGAGTTCTCCTCAACTAACTTTCATTTACTTCGATCGAAAAGGCTTTTCCATCGGTCTGGCGCGCTAAAAACTCAATACCTGGTCGCCGCAGCTTACACTAGCCTGTGGCGCTGCACCTTTGCGCAGCACGATGGTACCACAACTCTGCCCACTGTTCGCCGGCCATTCGCTGGCTGCGCAAGAGCCTCGGCCGCTCTGACCGGCTCCCGTACTGAGCAGCAAGGCGGTTTCGGCCCAGCGCTCGACCACCTCCGGCGTTGGATGACAAAAGGGGTTGTCGTCGCCGAGCGAAAACACAGCCAGCCGGGGTTTGGTCGCGTTGACTAGGGAGCGGTTTGAAGAAGAGCGTGAGCCGTGATGAGGCACCTTGACCCAGGCCAAAGGTTGCAGCCTTTGGCTGATCGCTGTTTCGATATCGGGGGTTCCCATGCCGCCGCCCGTAATGTCGCCCCCGAGCAGACCGCAAAACGATTCCAAGCAGAGTAGACCGACAATAGAGCGCGCATTGGCATGGCTAAGCGCCTCGTTGCTGGCGACTTGGTCGACCGTTGCACCACCGGAGGCGAGGATTTGCAGCGAAACATCGAGTCCTCGGGGGTCGGCGAAGGTGGACGTTATCGCCCCATCTTTTAAAAGCGCGTTGACCCGGCGGGCGATTGCTGTGGTGCGAAAGTCTAGCCAGCCATCGTGCAGCACTTGTTTAAAGCTAATATCGTCGCCGCTTCCAGCGACGCCGTCGAGCCCGACCATGATCTCTGGAATTCCGCCGAGATGATCGGCGTCGGTGTGGCTAAGGATGAGCAGGTCCAATTGGTCGATATGATGCGCTTCGAGGCGCCTCAGAACAGCGTCTCCAGATTCCGGAGGGCCGGCATCGATGAGAACGCTCATCCCTTTAGGGGTGATGATCAAGATGGCATCACCCTGTCCAACATCGATGAATTCGACGATCATTTCCGCCGAGTACACCTCGAGAACGGCCGCTGAGAACTCGCCGTCGATCGAGATGGGGTAGCTGCCGACGGCGAGTTTTGGGATCTCGACGGAGAGTTTGTCGTGTACCGGTCTTAATAGCAGGTCGTGCCCGCCGATTTGCAGCGTAGCCCCAGTCCCCGAGAAGCCTGAGGAGGCGCCGCTAAACTCTAAATTGATCGTATTACTATAAGTGTCTGGAACGCGCTTCGGGCTAATTGTCAGTTCATAAGAGTTGCATCCGAGAAGCAGCCAAGAGAACAAAAGCAGGTGAACTTGCCGCCACCTTGCAATCGATGCAGTGTCGCACCATGCGCTCTGTCTTTGCTCCAATTGTTGCTGCCTTTCTTATGTTCGCCAGCGTTCCGCTGGTCGCTTCTGGCCCCAGTGATTCAGCGACAGATGCCATCACTTTGCATCAGGGCATTGTCGTCGCTACCACGGCTCAAGGCTTGTACCGTTGGAATGGCACAGAATGGACGCTATGGCACCCTTTGAGCCTGCGCGGCCTGAGCCGAACTGCGATCCGGCCTCAAGTTAGCGAAGAGCGACTTGAGCGTGTGCGCGCTTTTGATGAGGTGTTCGAAGAGTTGGTGCCAAGTTACGGTGAGAGCGCCGCGGTTATCGCCGCAGCCGATTTACTCGGTTATGACCGCCCCAAGCCGCAGTTGCGTTTTGAAGGTTTGCAAGAAGCCGCCGAGCCTTTGCATCGTGCTGTTCTCGCCGCCGCGAGCCATCGAGGCTGGTTTTGGGCCTGCACAATCGATGGCATGTATCGCATCGGCGCTACCGTTCACCGTTTACGCCAGCTGGGCGGCGCCTGTTTCGACCTGGTCGCTGGCGGTGGTGGACTGGTCGCGGCCACCGAGCGTGGTTATTTTAAACTTTTGAGCCCGGGCGATTGGCAGCGTCTGAGCGGCCCCTTGTCCGGAGCTTTTGTCGGTTTGGCACAGCGCGCCGGTCGCGTGTTCGCGGCGACCGGCGGTGGTATTTATGAGCTCGCCGACCGTCCTATTCGGCGCAGTGGCGTGGTCGCCGAGGCCTTTGGTCGTTTGGGTGAGCAACTCGTCGTTTTGCGCGACGCCAAGGTCAGTTTTCTCGACGAACAAGGCCAGATTCGGCCTACTGGAAAGCGTGTTGCCGGTGCTGTTCTACGAGCTGGCGACGGTAAATTTTTAGTCACCACCGAAGAGCTATGGCGCGTCGATCAAGACGGTTTGGCTTGGGTGCCTATTCGTCCTACCGACGGCGAACTGCGCGGCGCTTTGGACTATGGAGGTCTGTGGCTAGCGACCAGCAGCGGTGTGGTGTTGCCGCAGCGTTTGGCTGAGGATCAACTGTTGGCGCGCATGGGCGATGTGCTGAGCCCACAAAGGGCGGTGAGTTTTTCGAACCAACTGCAAGGCGCGATGAACCGTCGAGGTTTGGAGCTACCGAACATCAACCCTGC
Source organism: Myxococcota bacterium (assembly GCA_028823075.1). Taxonomy (GTDB): domain Bacteria; phylum Myxococcota; class UBA4151; order UBA4151; family UBA4151; genus CACGMS01. The sequence goes on along the minus strand of JAPKCE010000054.1, from coordinate 4,331 downwards.
TTGGTCGCGCTGGTTGCCCAAAGTAGCCTTTGTCTTTGATTCGGGCGCTCGCCGAGGCGTTGGCGTGCGCGATCTCGAAGCCTTGGCCGATACCTTGGACATCGATCCTGCCGATATAGACCTGGACCTGGTCGATGCTGAGCGTGAATGGCGCAACGACCTGATCGATGCGTCCTGGCGTGCTCAGGTACAATTGAGCTGGCGACCTGCGTCTGATCAGGTGGCCTCGAAGCGCACTCAGATCGATTCTCTGCGGCGCGGCCTGCTGGGCGAACGCCGCCGGGTTAGCCGCCGCGCTTCGCGCATGTTGGCCGGTTTTCTTGCGGCCGAACGCCGCCTCATTCTACACCCTCCCCGAAGCGTGCGTTCAGCGGCGCACCGACTGCTTAAAATTCGTACTAAAAGAGCCTTGCTCGAAGGCTTACTCGATGAGGAGATCCCATGAGATCCAGCGCAATTATTTTCGCCCTACTTTTTAGCGCCCCAGCTTTTGCCGACGACGCTCAGACTGCCGCCCAGGAAATTCTGGCGCGTTTTGATCATGAACCGGACGTACGCTCTTTGCAGCGCCGCGCCATGAGCTACGCCCATGCGCACCCGGCCGAAGTGGCATCATGGAGGGGGCGAGCGCGCATTTCGGCTCTGTTGCCGCAGCTGCGCGTGGCGGTGGATTACAACACTGACGCCGACGACACCCGCACTTTTACTTCGGCGACTAGCGAGCCGCGTCAGGTGCTCGGCAACGACCAAAAGGCCGGTTACGAATTGCGCGCCAGTTGGGATCTCGACGAGGTGGTCTTTAATCGTTCCGAAATCCAAGTACGCCGCGCCGTGGTCAACGCCTCGCGCCAGCGCGATAACGTGGTCTCGGAAGTCACTAAGATCTTCTTTTCTCGCCGCCGTGCCCAAGTCGACCTGCTGCTCGCAGAGGACCTAAGTGCCAAGGCGCGCGTCAAAGCCGAACTGCGTATCGCCGAGTTGACCGCGTACCTCGACGGCCTCACCGGAGGCTGGTTCTCAAAGCAGATTCGCAAGTGATGCGCGCCCTGACCCTGCTGTTGCTGCTCGCCAGCGCCTGCATTGATAGCGACCTGCCGCCGATCGACTTGGTCGGGCCTGAGCTCTCTTCGTTGTCACCCGAGACCGCCGAAAGCTTGCCGCTTGACCCATCGATCCGACTAATTTTTAGTGAGGCTTTAGCGCGTCTAACCATCGAACCTGCGGATGGTTCCCAGTCGGGTACCGTGTTGCTTATGACCCGCTATAAGCTCGACGGAGAGGGACGCCCTGAACTCGATGAGAACGGGCAGCCCGAAGACAATTTGAGCAGTTCGATGATCACCGATTTGAATGCCGGCGACGATGGCCTCGACGCCGCGAGTTACTTTGCGCTCACCGTTCCTTGTCGCGTGAGTTTGCTCGAAGATGAAAGCACCGTCTTGTTGCAACCGCAGCAGCGTCTGCGCGCCAACACGGACTATATGGTGGTGCTGTCGAGCATGATCCGAGACGCCGCTGGAAATAGGCTCGGTTCGCCGCCGAGTGCCGAGCAGGAGCGTGATGGTGGTTTGCCGCATACGCTGCGCGTTTATCGAACCGCTGCTGGACCGCCCTCCGTTATTGGGGCCGACCTTCCCGGCCACACCAGCAAGTTACCGAACGGCGCCGTGCCGACGAATCGCAGCCGCATTCGCCTCGAGTTTGATCGGCCGATGGACAGCGTTGCCAATGGCGACGTGCAGTTGGTGCTCGGCGATGGTCTGGCCAGCGTGCCCGTAGCGGCCGTCCTCAGCGGGACAATTTTATCCATGCAATTGCCGAGCCTGGGTTCCGACACGAACCATCGAAACCGTTGCCTCGAAGGCGACGTGGCGGGTACTCTTTGCCCGAATGCATCGTATGCCATCGTTATCGCCAATATGCGCGATACCGACGGTAATTTAATGGAGCGAAACAGCCTGTCGTTTAGCAGCGCCACAGAAGCCGACGAGCAGGCGCCGCAGCTCATCGGCGAGGTGGAAGTGATCGCCGGGGAGACCGAGATTTTGGTGAACTGGCAAACCGACGAAGCGAGCAGTTCCGAGTTGGTGGTGATGGGAAGCACCGATGTCAGTACTTTTGGAAATGCCTGTTCGAGCAGCCCCTGTGATCATCAAGTCACCCTTAGCGGTTTGAGCATCGGTGACAGCCTAACCTTTTTCGTTCGCAGCAAAGATCTCGCGCTTAACAGTTTTGAGAGCGATGATATCGTCAGCGCTACGATTGATCTTCCTGACGTGGCTATAACGGAGATTCTCGCTGCTTCGGGGCGTGATCCGGACAACTCTGGCGAGTACATTGAGCTCTACAACTTTGGCCAAGCGCCGGTGGATGTGAGCGCTTGGGTGCTGCAGCGTGTCGGCAGCAGCTCGAGCATCGAACTCGCCGGTGACACGATAATCGCGCCCGGGGCCTATCTTCTGGTCGTTGGCGCTGGCTTTATCGTAGGCAGCTTTCCTGGGCTCTCGGAGGGCCAAGTTCAGCGCACGACTTCCAGCAAGTTGTTCAGCTTTGGACTGTCCAATTCCGATCTGACCGTCGCTTTGGTCGACGCCGAGGATCGCAGCCTCTCGCTTACACCTCGCTTGGTATCGAGCACGGGTCAGAGCAAGACTCGCGAGCGGCTCGATAGCGATGTTTTTTGCAATACAGACCCTAGCCCCGCGAGCTGGACTGCAAACAGCTGCCCGTGAGCGCTCCTCCGTGTTTTGCTCTAACCGAGGCTTGCGCTCTGCTGCGGCGAGGTCTGGCATTAGCCTTTCCTTCGCCTTGCGGTTACGGTTTTGCGTTCGATCCTTTTTTGCCCGGTGCCCAGACCTTGCTCGAAAGCTTAAAGCCGGGTCGCTCGGAGCCGGTGGGCCTGTTAATTCCAGACCGCCAAGCTGTCGACGCTTTGGTGGCCTTCGTGCCCGCCGCAGCGCATCGGTTGATGGCCCTTTGGCCCGCCGAGTTGAGCCTAGTTCTCCCGGCGAAAGGCGGTCTTCCTGGGGACTTGGTATCGTCTCGTGGTGGCGTCTCGATGCGCCTTCCTCAGCTGGGCCCAGCGCTTGATCTGGTGCGTGCCTACGGCTCGCCATTAACGGCGACGAGCCTCAACTTCCCGGGACAGAAACCTGCATCGACAGCGGACGACTTGCTCGCCTTTGGCGACCTCATCGCCGGTTACCTGGCCGGTCAGGTCGGTGTTCAGGCGCCCAGCACGTTGGTGGAGATACTAAGCGAAGAGATGCGTTTGTTACGCCCCGGTTCGGTGGAGCTTGAATGGCTTTAACCGAAGATCAAATCGAGCGCTACAGCCGCCAGATCGTGCTGCCGATAGTCGGCGGTCGCGGTCAGCAGCGCTTGCTCGACTCGAGCGTGCTGTTGGTCGGCTGCGGAGGCCTCGGTTGCCCCGTCGCTCTGGGTTTGGCGGGAGCAGGCGTGGGGCGCATTGATTTGATCGACGATGATTGCGTGGCTTTGTCGAACCTTCATCGGCAACTCGCTTTTACCGAAGACGACATCGGGCGGACAAAGGTCTCGGTTCTTGCCGCGGCGATGCGCTCTCGTTCACCGGCGCAGGTGCTTGAGCACGCGATGCGCGCCCAGGCGGATAATTTACCTGATCTGCTCAAAGATGTGGATCTGGTGATCGATGGGAGCGACAATTTCAGCAGCCGTTTCGCTGTCGCTGACGCTTGTGTTGACGCGGGCGTGGCCTTGATCTCCGGCGCTGTCACCGCTCAGGCCGGGCAAATCTTTGCTCAGCCGGCTGGAGGCCAACCCTGTTACCGCTGTTTGTTTGAGCGCGAACCCAAGCACGCTCCGAGCTGTGATGCGGATGGGGTGTTGCCTGGCGCAACGCTCAATGTGGCAGGAATGATGCTACAATGGAGCCTTTTGGCTCTCATGCGGCGTCCTGAACTGCCGTGGTCGCATCTTTTGCAAGGTGATTTGGTCTCGGGGGTTTGGCGCTCATTGGCCCTCAATGCTCGCAGTGACTGTCGCTGCCGAGAGCCCGCTCCGCGCTAAAAGCTGTAAAACCAGTAAAAAACTGCACTGGTTTGGTTCGCGGGGTAGACGAGCCTCAGCCCTTAGCCTACCACTTCTGCGAAAAGAGCTTTGCGGCTGTTTTGGGAGAGCCATGAGCGACCACGCTAAACTGACTTACAAAGATCAAGAGATCGACATCCCCGTAATTATCGGTAGCGAGGGCGAGGTCGGACTCGATCTTGGCGCTGCAAATCTTCGTGATAAGACCGGCCTAGTCTGTCTCGACGTTGCCTTTAAGCATACCGCTTCGACCACTTCGG
>JAPKCE010000053.1 GCA_028823075.1 Myxococcota bacterium | reverse complement strand
GCCGGGTTTCGGACTTGGTAGATTCGCTCCAGCTCGTGACCCGTGGCGTCGAGTTCGTAACCGACGCGCAGAAACACCGGTCGACGCACGCCATCAGCAAACAAAAAGTCTTCATGGCAGCCACTGCCGGTTGCGCTGCCGCCAAAATCGCCCTGCTTGGTCAAGCGCCCCTCATAGACAATCCGCAACGTGGTCTGGGTCGCCGTGACCTCGATGGGTTCAAAGCGTTCATCCCAAGCTGGCGAACCTTCGTTACAAGCGCGCCACGGCGCAATATCTGGGTCGGTGTAATGGGGGGCTTCGCCGAGGCTGTATTGGGCACAAAAAGAGTTGTTTTGACCGCAGTTAGGATCGTCGTCGTCCTCCGGCACGCCATTCGGAAATTCGATATGCTCTGCGCCTTTGTAACCCCCGGGCCAGCGTCCTTGGCCGCGCTCGCCGACGACGAAAATATTCACCGGCCGGTTGCCATCGAGCAGCACAAAGTCAAGGGCTTCGATATTGCCATTGAGCGCCCACATGCCATTGATCTTACCGTAAAACCCGGTTTCATCGATCCACGCCAAATACCAACGACCAACGAACACCCGGTCCTGGGCACTGGGCCCGGTTTGAGCATCGAGGCCTAGGCCATCAAGAGCGCGTCGCACCAAACCGTCGACATGCGCAGCGGGCGCACCGGAAAAGTCATGAATCCGAGGTAAACCGGCGATGATTCGCGTGGGCAACAGGTTAGCGATGCAAGCATTGCTGCACTCATCGTCATCATCGCTATTGCCATCATCGCATTGCTCGTTGTCCGCATGCACCATGCCGTCGCCGCAACGCGCCGCCACGCAGCCTGCTAGGCAGGCGTCGGTGTCGCTTTCATTACCATCGTCGCAGGCCTCAAAGCCCTCGTCGCCCTGCGCCAAATCACTGCGCGCGACGCCATCACCACACAGCGCCAGCGAGCAACTGTTGCGGCAAGCATCGGTATCGATCCGGTTGCCATCATCACAGCGTTCAAAATCGGCTGTGCCTTCGGAGCGGTCGCTGCGCACGACGCCATCACCACAGGTGCTTTGCGCGCAGCGCGTCGAGCAGGCATCGGTGTCGTCTTGGTTGCCGTCGTCGCAGGCCTCAAAGTCATCATCGCCGACGAAGCGATCGATGCGGGTCACAGAATCGCCGCAGCGCGCCTTTTCACAGCCATTGGTGCAGCCGTCGTCGTTGTCTGCATTGCCATCGTCGCAGGCCTCGCCTGTTTCCAGACTGCCATTGCCACACGATGCTTCGCGGTCGCGCACGATCACCTGGTCTGCACATGCAGCAGCGAGGCTCAAAATAGTGAGGAGCGTCAGGCGTGCGTTCTGCGGGGTCATCAGTGCTCCGGGGCGGGGTGACGCATGTTGCCTTTGAAGGGAGCAGGGGGTCAATAGTCTGCCCGGTCACAACGTTCAGCGGTTGATTCTTAAGAACGGCTTGTCTGTTGTGGTTGTAGGCGTTTGTCGCTTGTTATTGTGCGCAAAGACCGTCGATGCGGTCGACTGATGAAGTAATAGTAAACTCCAGAGGTAGTTCATTTTCACCTTGGCAAAGTAAACCCTCAACCGTTTCAATACACCGGCCTATAAGAGTCGCCGACTGGACGAAGCAAAGACCGTCCCTCCCATGTTACGACATGCTTCGAGCCGTTCTTCCTCGAAGGGATCTCGACCCCCGCCACCGGTGATTCTGATGGTGCAACCGTCACCCCAAACTGCGAGTCTCGGCAGGGTACCAGGTGATTCTATACCGTCAATTGCTAGTCCCGATGCATCACGACATACAACCTCTGCCTGAAGCTCCATTGGCCCGTTGGCATCGTCAAAGTTGCCCACGAAACTCAGTCGATCGCCAGTTTCCAGCAAGTCATTGATTGGCTCTACAAACAAGCTGCTGGGACGCGTAAAGTTTTGCTCGATTACGGCGGTTTCAAGGGTCATTTCGCTGTTCTCGGGCGGCTGGCGATATCGCCCATAGTCGCCGACCTCGCGGCTATCGCTCACCGTAGGGTCAAATCCACTGACAGCGCTGATGGATTGTCCATTTAATCGCTCAGCCCAAACGCGCCGACGGTCGATCCGCCAAGGGACGCGGACGGAGGTGATCAAACCGGAAAGCGAAAACCGAACTTGAGACTCGCATTCCGCTGGAAGACCGCCAACGTCCGGTACAGGATTAGCGGCATCAAGTACCACTCCAGCATCGCCCGTCTCGGGGGCAACACCGCTATCGGGTTTCGGTATTTTTTCTAAACTTGAGCACGCTGTGGCGAACATCACTGTCATACCACCCAGAAGAAGCACGCTAAAGGGAGCGCTGGCGCGTGGACCGTCTTAGCCAAACAGCGGTAAGGGCGTCGAACCCACCTCGCGTAGCAAGGGGTAGCGCTGCGCCAGCGAGCTTTCATGCACACCGAGCAGTTGCCGCAGCGCCAGGTGAATATGGGCGGGTCGCAGCGCCTGACCTTGCGGGTTGTTCGCCGCGGTCACGTTGAGTTGAGGGTCCAATGGCAGCGCCACGGGTCCGGCAGATTCGTCGTCAAGTGTGGTGGCTCCGATCACCCTACCACCACCGATAAGCGGGCCAAAAGCCATCAAACTGGTGATCGGCCAATGATCCTTACCGCGGTCAGTGACCGAGTTGCTGTTGTAACGACTGCGCCCAAAGTCCGAGCCCGCAACGACGACCAACCGGTTGTAAATACTAGGCTCGGTCTTGGCCAAATCCAGCAAATAATCGATAGCGTCAAAGAGCTCTTGCAAGCGGGGACGATGCCCATTGAGCGGGCCAGAGTCATCGTGTCGGGTATGAGTGTCAAAGCCCGAAAGACTAAGGTTTGCGGCACTGGTCACACCAACACTAAGCGCCGCAAAGACCACCTGCGCTTGGGTGATCAAGGGATTGCTCCGCTGGCGGTTGGTCAAGGCAGGAAGGCTTCTGAGACGCTCCAAGAGCGGCGTAAACGATGCTTCCAAGCCTCGGGACTTCTGCAGTTCACGCAGAATCTTTTCGGCATAGGGCAAACTCGTCTGCCCCAATATGCGCTGCGTCCGCTGGTCTTGGGCCTGTTGAATAGCGGCCATGGTGTCGAGCGAATGAAAGGTGCGCTCGTCGGCGCCAGCCAAGGCGACGCGATTGGGCCGTGCAGCTGCCATGAGCGGCTGAACACGACCAATTCGGGTGGTATGAACCAAGCCGCCATTGACGTCGTAGCCGCCCGTACTCAGATAGGCCATCGGCTGCTCGCTGCCGCGCACGGCGCCGAGCAAGGCGCCCAAAGACGGGTAACCGCCGTTCTTAAAGCCACTCCAGACATGGCGGACGCCGACTTCATGGGCATTGGTCAGCGTTTCCAGACCTCGAAACACCACCATTTCGTCAGCCCATTTGGCGAAGAAATCGGCGTCGTCTGCCACCCGATAAACATCGGCGTTTCGGCCGCTAACGGTCTTTGGCGCATAGGTTAACCCGGCGCTGTTCGTTAGGATCTGCGCAGCCGAATAAAAGGTATGGCTGGGGCGACTACCGTGCGGATCACAAAAGAAGGTCGGATCCCAAGCCCCGTCGGCATCAAAAGTCACCAAGAGCCGATCGTTAGGACCGGCAGCCTGCGCACTGCGCAAGCTCAGTGGTAACCCCAGAGCCATGCTCCCCCAGGCGAGTCGATGGATGAACTGTCGTCGTTCCATACCTTTACTCCAAGAGGAACTCAGCGTCGCTGAGTAAGTAGGTGACCACCGCCATCCAGGAGCGCAGCACAAAGCGTTGGTCGTTGCCGATAATGGTGTGGCCTCCGGTGAGGCGATCGCCCGTGTAATAATCTCGGACGGCACGGCAGCGCTCGTGCAGCGGTGATGCCGCCGCAGCAACACCGCGACGCCAAACGCTTCGCAGCAGAGCATAACTGGCGTCGATTTGCGGACTATCGGCCGCCAGGCGCTCGCCGAGGATATGATAATGAAGATACTGTAAATTCAAGCGAAACACGGGCTCATCGAGCGGGCCATCATCGTTTTCAGGCTCCATCGTATGATCGAGATGCGGGAACAGCCGACGCGACGATCGATCGTTGATGGCGAAATCCTGCGCTACCGCCAGACAACTCATTTCATTGCCCATGCGCCGCGCCACCGCCGCCATAACCGGGTAGGGTTCTCTAGCCCGCGTCAGCACAGATTCGCCGTCGATGCCGCCATAAAGAATTTTGAACGTGGTTCCGCGCAAGAGCCAGTCCTTACCCGTCACCGAACTCTCTACACGCCAGGGGAAGCCGGTCACATCGATCAGACGCGTGTGCAGGCGCTCGGGTGTCAGGTTTTTATGCCCGCCGATCTGCGCGAACTCGAGCGCTGTCATGGTCTCGGGATGCGCGGCGCTGAGTTGTCCTGCATTAAACCAAGGACTTTGGATGATGGTCTTGATCAGCGGCCGAATCCGATGCCCAGTAGCGATCAACTGCTGCGCCCAATTGGCGAGATCCTCTTGCTGCCTTAGATAGGCCAACACATGCGCGTCGTAGTTGGCGGCTTGGCGATCTTGGGGCGGTTTAATGCCTGCAATCCCTGTCAGACCTTCGAGCAGGGTCTGCACGCTACGAAGCGCAAAGCGGCGATCGCTAGCGATATGCTGCATCATCCAGTTCAACGCATCATTCACCTGCGACGAGTCGGTCTCATCGAGTAATTCGCCCTTATAGCCGGTGCGACGCACGCAGAGTTTGTCGTCGTGGTTGCGGTGACCATCGGTGACTCCACAGATATCCCAGAAGGCGCCATGGTGAATGCGCCCAACATGATCCCAGTGGCGGAAGGCGCCGGCAAGGGGATCCATCGCCGCATGGCAAGTGCGGCAGGTGCGCGCATCCAGGGTCGGGTTGTGCGGCAACTCATCATCTGCGGTCACCGTAAATTCGAGCAAGCCACCAATATCGATGCCCATGAAGCGCTTGTATACCGAACGTGCTCGCGCCCGATTGAGGTTGGTGCGGGTGGTGCGGAAACGGTTCATAAAGGCGTGTGAACTCACCACACCCGCAAGGGGAATTCGATTCGGCGCCGGGTAACTGGCGCCTTGGTTCTGTTGGCTAAAGAGCCGCGTTGGCTTCCAGTCGTCGCCATTCATACGATCTGTAAAGCGCAGACTCTCGTCGTAAAGCTTGGCGTCGTAAACCTCCGCAGTAAAGGGGTTCACCATGGTGTAATCGGCGGTAAGAATCTCTGTCAAAGGGAGATGGTTGCCAACGATATGAGCGATCAACTCCAGGGGTTCATGCGACAGGTCGGTGGCGATACGCTTATCGCCGGCGGCGCAATAAGCGGCCGACGAGCCGTCATCGACACCGCAACAGCCGCGCACACCCGGCGCGCAACCGCGCGGGCTGTCTAAGCGGCAGCAGCTAAAGGCAGCGGGATGCCCGTTATCGGCGTTGTAGAAATAGAACCGATTTGGGAACTCTTCGCCGCGTAAATGCGCCGTATAAACAATCGAGTTGCCGTTCACACCTAAGGGGCCGTCGGTGAGCAACAAGTCTTTGTACGTGGCCTTAACCCAGCCCAGGAAATCCTCGCCTTCCATCAGCGTATCCAGGGCGGAACCGAGGTCCGAGCCGGCGCCCTCAAAGGCCTCGAGCGCTTGCAAGCTTGGTGTATGCCCAGTCAAAACCTGCTGTGCTTTATACAGCAACTTCCAGGGCTCCAACGGCACGACGCTGTCGAAGAGCGCACCGGCAGGTGTGCCCTCACAGGTTTCGAAGGGCTCGTTGATCAAGCGCTCCAAGGCAATATAAGTGGCGCCGCCCGGTTCGATCAGCCGACCGCCGGGATGCGTGCGTCCTGGGATGCTGTCCGAGGCCATCGACAGCAACAAACTACGAGTATCGGATTCGGAAACCTGCATCTGACCGAAGGCCTTGAGTACCGCGACGTTGGTCGCCAGCGAATTCGGGTCGGCGTCCCATTGCAGTTCCCAGGTGCCCGTTTCGACCGCGAGGCCAAAATCGTTGTGGCAACCGCGGCAGGTGACCAGCAACGGTCCCCACAGTTCGTTCGCCAAATGGCGCGGCGCATCGATACAGGTAGGCGCAGGCGCCAAGCCTCCATCAGAACGACCACCATCGGAGCCACCGACATCTCGAGTTGCATGCCCCGCGTCTGCCGGTCCCGACGGTTCCGCCTCGCCGCAAGCGACGGTCAAAGCCGCCAAAGCAAAAAGGGGGACATAATGAATTCGATGAATCATGATTCTAGTCTACCCGATCGTTAAGTTAGAAACTAGCGCTGTAGCGCGCTGCCGGTTGCGTACCGGGCTCGGGCGCTGTTTGTGGCTGCATTGTGACGAATGAGATTCTGCTCTAGATTGCTGCTCGTTAGGAAACAAATCATGCGCGACATCTTGTTATTGAGCAGCCTTCTTGGTCTTGCCTGTGCTGTCGAGACCCCGAGTCCAACGCCCGACGCGGGTCCGCCGCCCAACCCTTTGTTGGTGACCACGACCCAAGGTGATGTTGAAGGGCTCGAAGAAGAGGGTTTGCGCGTTTTTCGTGGCATTCCCTACGCCGCCGCACCGGTCGGTGATCGCCGCTTTCTGCCCACCCAGGATCATGAAGGCTGGGCCGATGTTTTCGAAGCCAAAACCTTGGGTCCTCGGTGTCCGCAGCCAAAAGAGCTTACCGACCGATGGGCGACAGATGAGGACTGCCTAACGCTCAATATTTGGGCGCATCCGGCGGCCGCTGAACTGCGACCGGTGATGGTTTGGATTCACGGCGGCTCCTTTGTTAGCGGCGCCGGCAGTGCGTCGATCTATCAGGGGGATCATATCGCTACCGATGGCGATGTCGTGGTCGTGACCTTAAATTATCGGCTGGGCCTGCTCGGGTTTTTGGCGACGGCGGGCTTGCGCGACGAAGGTCAAGGTGTGGCTGGGAACTATGCGCTTTATGATCAGGCGCACGCCTTGCGCTGGGTGCAAAACAACATTGCCGCCTTTGGTGGTGACCCGGAGCGGGTGACGGTCTTTGGTGAGTCGGCTGGCTCAATGTCGGTTTGTGCTTTGCTCGGCTCGCCGCTGGCGACCGACTTGTTTGCACGTGCCATCCTGCAAAGCGGCACCTGTTGGCGCACGGTGCCGCTGGCAAGCGAGGATGACACTGAGAGCGGCCTGGATCGTGGTCGAGCGGCGCTCACCGCGCTGGACTGTAGCGGTGCTGATGAACTCAACTGTCTGCGCAGTAAAACGGTCGATGAGATCCTGACAGCACAAACGAGTGAAGGCGTATCATTAGGTATGGTCATCGAAGGCGAGGGCGGTTTGATCGTTACCGATCCGGTCGAGGCTTTTGAGGCGGGCAGGACACCGGATCGACCGATCCTGATCGGCACCAACAAACATGAATGGTCGTTTTGGGAAGTCGGCAACACCTACACGCCCGAGCAATATCAGGCGTGGATACGCGGCTGGGTGACGACCTATTTCACCAACGCTGATTTTGCTGAGCACGTGATCACGACCTTGTTGGAGATGTACCCAGCTACCAACGACGTCGAGGCCTGGTGGGCGCGCGTCGCCATGAACACCGATATCTGGTTTACCTGTCCGAGCCTGGCTTATGCCAAGATTGCCGCGGGCGGCACCGAGCCTGCCTATGCCTATCACTTTGATCATGCCCCGGAGAACAGTCCCTTGGCCGGGATGGGCGCTAGCCATTCCTTCGAGTTATCCTTCCTCTTTGGCACCGCCGATCAGATGGGCCGATGGACCTACACGCCCAGCGTTAACGATCTGCGCGTCGGCGACGATATGCGCAGCGCCTGGACCGACTTTGCTCATGGCTACCCACCGGCGCCACCCGAGGAGTGGCCCAGCTACAACTCCGCCAACCCGCGTTTTGGCGAGTTTGCCAGCGCCGCCACGACCGTGGTGGATCAGATCAACGACGCACGTTGTGATCGCCTGAGGCCTCTCTATTTGGCCCGTTAAAGGGTGATGTCAGATCGTAGGGAGCCCGAAATTTTGGCGGCAGGTCATTAGAGGTGACCGGCTTCTTATCGTCCGTTTTTCCCAGCGGTTGCTCGGTGTTTTGCCTGAAGGCCTAAACACTAAACCTAATCAAAGGTGCAAATAGGAAATAAAGGAGAACCACGATGCCTCGGATCAACGCCGCACCTAACGCCCGTCAACCGCAAACCAATCAGGCCACCATTAGGGTTCGGTCTGGCGATACGCTCACCAAGATTGCTCGCCGTCATAACGTTGAGCTAAACGCTCTCGTCGCAGCCAACCCTCAGTTGCGCGACCCGAACCTGATTCGAGTGGGTCAGGAACTCAATCTTCCCGGCGGTGCGCAAGAATCCGCTAACAACGAGGAAAGAGTCGCTTTGTCGGGACGCACCTACACTGTGCGTTCTGGCGATAGCATGAGCGCCATTGCGGCGCGTCATGGTTCGAGTTTGGCTGACCTGATCAACGCCAACCCGCAGATTAGAAACCCGAGCCAAATTAGCGCCGGGCAAGTTATTGATCTGCCTTCCGGTGCCGGCAACGATCGTATGGCTAATCGTTGGAACGACAACGGCGCCGAGGGAGCCCGCTGGCGCGAGTTTCGCGGTATTAACGCCGGACGTACATTGCGCCGCGGTCATACCGGCGATGATGTCCGGCAACTGCAGGAAGCTTTGGTGACGACCGGGCATATGACGCAAGCCCAAGCCAGTACGGGACCCGGTATGTTCGGACCCTTAACCCATGCGAGTGTGCGCAACTTCCAGCGAGCTCAGGGCTTGACCGCTGACGGGGTGGCTGGGCCACGAACTCGAGCTGCTTTAGGGCGCGCCCTGTCGAACGGCTCACGCCCCGGACGCGGCGAACAACCGCAGCCAGCACCGATCCAGCCGCCGGTGATTCAACCGGCACCGGAGCGTCCGTCGAATCATTCTCGGCCAGCGGGCAACTACGACGGTACGCGACCGGCCGAAGGCACCACCAACACGCAAGCCTGGATTCCGGTCGACGCCCCGGTTCAGAGTCAGCCGGGCGAACGCAGCCGGGCGCGATATGACCAGGTGCTCAATCAGTTGAGTGTCGGTTCCAACCCGCGCTACCGGCCGCGCAATGGCAACACCTATTGCAACATCTTTACTTGGGACGCGACCCGCGCCATGGGCGCCGAGATTCCCCATTGGGTCGATCAAAGCGGCAACGCAGCGCGCCCCGGTGCCGCCGGCGCTTGGGAGATGGATGCCAATTCCACCAATCGTTGGCTTAACAACCAGGGCGCCGCGAATGGATGGCGTCAGGTGAACGCGAGCGAAGCACAGGCGCATGCCAACAACGGAGCCCCTTCGGTGGTGTCATGGAAAAACCCCAGCGGAATTGGCCATATCGGTATGATTCGCCCCGGTGAGGACACCGGTCGCGGCCCGGCTCTTGCTCAAGCAGGTAGAAACAACTTCAACAACCGCAACGTCGCCGATGGCTTCGGGCGTCGCCAGGTTGAGTACTGGATTCACGATTGAGTTCGACCTGGGCTTAGTGCCTGTGTTTCTTACCGGTTTTACCATGGTAATTGGTTGAACCTGGTAACGACCGTAGTGACTCTTTAGGCTTTG
>JAPKCE010000587.1 GCA_028823075.1 Myxococcota bacterium | reverse complement strand
GGCTCTCGGTAAACTCGCCCATATCAAAGCGCAGCATCTCATCGGCGGAGCCAAAGAGCACCTCGCTCAAAGCGCGCGCTACTTCGGTTTTACCAACACCGGTAGGGCCGAGCAGTAGGAATGAGCCGATGGGCCGACGGCCGCCGAACCCGGCGTGGTTGCGCCGTAAGGTCTGAGCGATCGAAGCCAGGGCTGGGTCGCGACCAACGACCCGCTCGGCCAACAGATTCTCGAGCCCCAGCAAACGCTCCTCATCGCCGCCGTCGATGCGTTCGACAGGCATTCGCACCGCTTCGGCGACGACTTCGGCAACAGCCCGGCGCGACACCTCTTTATCGCCACGGCGAACGCTGCGCGAGGCTGCCAAATCGAGCAGATCAAAAGCTTTCGCTGGCAAGGCTCCTTGGCTGATGTAGCGATGGCTCAGGCGCACAGCGGCTCGCACCGATTCATCTGCGAAACTACAGCCATGATGACTTTCGTAGGCGGGCAGACTCCCGCGGATCATTGCCTCGGCCTCCTCGGGCTCCGGTTCTGCCAAAAATATCGGCGTAAAGCGCCGAGCCAAGGCCGGGTCTTTAGCGATATGGCGCTGGTATTCTTCTTCGGTGGTGGCTCCGATGCAGGGTAACTCACCCCTCGCCAAAGCGCTTTTAAGCTCGTCTGCAGCGCCATTTCCACCTTCTGCACCGCTACCCATCAATGAATGGAGTTCATCGATAAAAACGATAGTCCCGCCGCCGGCGACCTCGCGGCGCAAGGCGGTCAAACGCTCGGAAAGCGAGCCGCGCAAGGCGGTCCCAGCAAGCAAGGAGCCCACCTCGAGAGCCATCAAACGACGCTCGTTGAGCGGGCCCGCTTGACCCTCTGCGATGGCCAGCGCCAAGCCTTCCACTAAGGCTGTCTTTCCAACACCCGAAGGACCGACAATTAGGGGGTTGTTCGCTTGGCGCTTGCCCAAAACATCCATCATCTTAGCGAGTTCATCATCGCGCCCGAGAACGGCGTTGAGCGCCCCGCCGCGAGCCTGAGCGACCATATCAACGCAAAGGCTATCGAGCGTAGGCGTGGAGCTCTCAAGGCGATGAGGCAACAAGGTCGCCGGCTCGATCGGATCGATATCAAAGGGCACGAAAGTCGCGGTTCCAACGCGCTCTGGAAGGCGAGAGGCTGAGGTAGGAGGACGACTACCGAGGGCGCGCTGAGCTTGTGCCCCAGTGGCCTTGGCCAATAAATCGAGTCGGTGTTTACTGAGCAGTTTGTAGCAGCGCTGGCGCAATTTACGCAGCGACACTCGACGTTGCTCGGCGGCTGCTTCAAGGGCGATGCGCGCCCTGCCCTCAGTGTCAGCGATGATGGCGAGCAACAGGTGGTAGCTGTTGGTCCACTCATCGCCAAGGCGGGTCGCTTCTCGCTTGGCTTGCTGCCGCAGACGAGCGCCCGTCGCGCTAGGTTCAATCCAACCTTTTGGAAAGTGGTCGAGCAACAACGGTTCTTCGATGCCATGAGCGCGTAAAAAGTCGCCGGTTGGATTTTCGGTCGTGAACAGAGCCATCAACAGATAAAAGCTCTGGGGCTCGTCGCGTTTTCCGACTTTTTTACAAAGGCTTGTGGCCTCTTCGTAGACGCGTGTGAGGGTACGGGATTCGCGCAAAAGAGATTCCTCCATACAAAAAAGACAAAAGGACCCTTAAGGGTCCCTTCGTCACATCGAAGCAGCACGATTAATTAGAGCTCTATTGCGGCTCGCATTGCCCGACCCAGCGATTGTTCCATGCCGGAACGGCTAAGCAGGCCCAACCTTGAGGGCATTCGGCGGGATTGTAATTGGCGTTGAGGCGACAAGCCTTGGTGCAATGACCTGCGGCATCGCCTTCTTCGCCGCAATGACCGGCAACCCAGCCTCCTGGAATATGGTCACATTGACTCGAATTGTCGCAGGCATCGCCCATATGCATGACAGCTTCACAAGAGCTCGATTGCCGGGGTCGAACAAAGCCG
>JAPKCE010000586.1 GCA_028823075.1 Myxococcota bacterium | reverse complement strand
AAGCTGCGGCAACAACCGCCTCGATCAAGGCGAAGCTTGCGACGACGGAAACGCCGACACAGGTGATGGTTGCGATGCCCAGTGCCGCCGTGAAATCTGCGGGAATTCACGCGTAGACGCCGCCGAAGCCTGCGACGATGGCAACCGAAACCCGAGCGATTCCTGCACCAACAACTGTGAATTAGCAGCCTGCGGTGATGGTATTCAGCGAGTCGATTTAGACGCTGGGGAGGCCGGCTTTGAAGCCTGCGACGACGGTAACCGGGTCAACTCCGATGCCTGCCTAAACAGCTGCGCTCTGGCATCTTGCGGCGATAATGCACTGCGCGCCGGGCACGAAGCTTGCGACGATGGAAACCAAGACGCCGGCGATGGCTGTGATGGGCTCTGCCGGCTGGAAAGCTGCGGCAACAACCGCCTCGATCAAGGCGAAGCTTGCGACGACGGAAACGCCCAAACAGGTGACGGTTGCGACGCCGAGTGCCGCCGGGAAATCTGTGGGAATTCACGTGTAGACGACGGTGAAGCCTGCGATGACGGTAACCGAAACCCGAGCGATTCCTGCACCAACATTTGCCAAGCTGCGACCTGCGGCGATGGTATACACCGCGGCGACCTCGAACTCGGCGCCGAAGGCTTTGAAAGCTGCGATGACGGAAACGCCGAAACCGGCGACGGTTGCGATGACCAATGTCGTCGAGAAGTCTGCGGCAACGCGCGCTTAGACGCGGGTGAGGCCTGCGACGATGGCAACGCCAACGAAACCGACGCATGCACCAGTGGTTGTCGCCTAGCGCGCTGCGGTGATGGCATCAGGCGGCAAGATATCGAGGTGGGAGCCGAAGGTTACGAAGTTTGCGATGACGGCAACCAAGTCAATACTGACGCCTGTATTAACGACTGCCTCACGGCGCGCTGCGGTGATGGCATCAGACGCCAAGATATCGAGGTGGGAGCCGAAGGTTACGAAGTTTGCGATGACGGCAACCAAGTCAATACTGACGCCTGCCTCAACGACTGCTCGGCAGCAAGCTGCGGTGATGGCCTAGTCCAGCAAGGAATCGAAGCTTGCGACGACCAAAACCTGGTGCAAACCGACGCCTGCCTCAACGACTGCTCGGCAGCGAGTTGCGGCGACGGCGAGCTGCAAGCCGGTATTGAAATCTGCGACGACGGTGACAACAACAACGACAACCTCTGCCGTAACGACTGCACGCTCAACTTTAACGGAGGCAGCCAAGACCGAGCCGCCCGGAGCTGCAAAGTGATTTTGGACCAAGGCTTGAGCAATGGCGACGGGGCCTATTGGATCGACCCCGAAGGCGGTAATACAGACGACGCCTTCCAAGTGTATTGCGATATGACCAGCGATGGCGGCGGCTGGACTTTGGTACTCAAAATGGACGGTAACTCGGGTACCTTCGCCTACGGCTCGGCGCTCTGGTCGAACACCAGCGCCCACGCGGCGGCAGAGACCAATATGAACGCCAGCCAACATAAAAACCTGGCCTACCACCGACTCAGCTTCACGCGCATCCGCATCGGGATGAAAGTAGGTAACGACCTCAACTGGCTAAGCTTTGGGCGAACGGCAAACTCACTGCATTCGCAGATCGCCGACGGCGCCTATCGCTCCATCGCCGGCACCTCGCGCAACGACTGGAAAGGTCTGATTAGTAACAGCTCTTTGCAGACTAACTGCAACCGCATCGGCTTTAACAATTACCATGAATACGCGCATGCTCGCATCGGTATCATCTCCAACCAAGAAAACGACTGCAACAGCCCAGATTCGCGCATAGGCATAGGAACGGGCGGTCACGCATGCGGACAAAATACAGGAAATACAGCGGGAAACGAAGCACGATGTAGCGCGGATAACGGCGACCGAAGTATTCGCGGTTTTGGTTATTTGATGGTGCGTTGACGAACGATTTTAACTAAACGGCGCATCACACACCCCAGGAAACGACCGAAATGAATCGCAGATTTTCTGGCCAGC
>JAPKCE010000585.1 GCA_028823075.1 Myxococcota bacterium | reverse complement strand
CTACACCCAACAGGACTTCACGGCCACGGAGCATCGCTACGATCTGGTTCTCGACATCGGAGGTCGTAACAGCGTCTCCCGCCTGCGCAGCGCCCTCGCCCCAAAGGGAACGTTGGTCATCGTCGGCGGCGAAGACGGCAACCGCTTTACTGGCGGAGTTGGCCGCCAACTCCGAGCGATAATGCTCTCGCCCTTCGTGGGCCAACGCCTGACGACATTCATCAGCAAAGAGCACTACTCGTTGATTGAGCGGCTGGCTGAGTATCTCCACGCTGGCACCGTTGTCCCCGCCATCCAAGCTCGCTTCCCCCTCGCCAGCGCCGCCGAGGCGATCGACCAACTCGACACCGGCCGGGCCAGCGGCAAGTCCGTTATAACTATCCACAACCATGAGGACATTGGCCATGTCGCCTGAGCCCACAACTCACAACAGTCACGACCTAAACCGCCGCCGTGCTATCAGGGCTCTGCCCTGGCTGTGGGTCAGCCTTTCCGCGTTCTGGGCGATCGTCATTTTGGTCACCGGCCAATTGGCCTGGCCTCTAGCGCTCTGGACCGCCACCACACTCGGACCTCTCAGCATGGTCCAGACCCGGCTCAAGTCCGAATGACCGGCAACAGGAACAGATCGATGACACTTGGAACATGTACGGGGGACCTGACGCTCCCAGTTTGCTGAATGCAGACCGGCCGTAGCGCCTCAGGCGTGCAGAACGAATCCGCGGTAGCTGTCGGCGACGACGTCTTCGCAGATCAATCGGTACGCGCCGACACCGCCGACATAGGGCAAGAACACCCGTGGCTTACCAGGCACGTTTGCGCCCATGTACCACGAGTTGGCCTTGGGGTAGAGGGTGGTGTCGCCGACCTCGACGACGTGTTGCACCCAGTCCGCTTCGGCTCCCGGGTCTGCTTCGATCGTGGTGTGGTCGGTGTCTCGCAAATGCATGATGCACTCGGCCACGAAGTCGACATGCTGCTCGATCGACACCAGCATGTTTGAAAGTACCGAAGGACTGCCAGGACCGGTCACCATAAACAGGTTCGGGAACCCGGCACTCATTAACCCTAGGTAGGTTCTTGGCCCTTCGAGCCAGGCGTCCTGCAGCGCTAAACCGCCTTCACCGGTAATGGCCATATTCCTCAGAGCACCGGTCATCGCATCGAACCCGGTGGCGATAACGAGCGTGTCGAGCTCAACATGCTCGGAATCGAGGTCAACACCCGTCGGGGTAATTTGCAGCAAGGGTGTTTTACGCAGATTGACCAATCGCACGTGATCTTGGTTATAGGTCTCGTAGTAATTAATATCGACACAGATCCTCCGAGTGCCAATCGGATGGGTGGTTGGGCTCAGATCCTCGGCGGTTGCCGGGTCGTCCACCAGGGCACTGATTTTGTCATGGACAAATTGCTGCACGAACCGATTGGCCTCAAGGTTCATCAGCGTATCGCCGATCACCGCCATAAACCGCGCGCCGCCCCGAGCCCAGGCCGCCTCAAGCACAGCCTCGGCCGCCTCGACCGGCAAATCACTAAATAGGACCGGATCAATTGCGCCTTGCCTTGGCAGAATATCAAGATCACCAAATCCAGAACCATTGCCTACACGATGATTCGCCCGATGCGCTGGGTAGTGCTGCTTAAATTGCGCAACCCAATCAGGGTCCAGCGCATAGTTATTGGCGGGCACACTAAAGTTAGGCGTGCGTTGAAAAACTGTTAACTGCGCGGCAGACGCGGCAATAACCGGGATGGCCTGAATGCCAGAAGAGCCTGTTCCAATGATTCCGACACGTTCCGATTCAAAACTGACCGGTTCATGAGGCCATTGACTGGCTTGATAAAAATGACCTTGAAAGGTATCCAGGCCCGGAATATCTGGCCGTTGTGGTACCGACAGACAGCCCGTTGCCATCACGCAAAAATCTGCCGTCAAGCGATCACCGCGATCGGTTTCAATTTGCCAATGTTTTTCAGTTTCCTGCCAATTTGCCGAAACAACT
>JAPKCE010000584.1 GCA_028823075.1 Myxococcota bacterium | reverse complement strand
CGACCATCGCAGAGGTGCGTACCCCGTCGAGCATCAATGGCCTTGCTATCGATAGCCGAGGCACGATTTACCTCACCCAATCGAGCGGCAGTCCAGCACAGGCCTTCACCTTAACCCTCGATGGAACCGTCACCCCGGTTGGATCTTTAGCCCCGTATGTTAGTTCCGGGGACTGTGTCGTCCTCAAGGATGATTCGCTGCTCATGACTGCGCGCGGCTTGGCAGGGGGTAACGATGTGCTCGTTTACGTCGATAGTCGTAACGCCGAAACACGCGCAATCGGTACCATGGGGGCAAGCACCGTGTACGCTCTGTCCGCCAGTTTCGGCTTCTTGTTCGGTCTCACGAACGAAGGGCGCGTCTTGCTGGTCAATTACGAAACAGGAGCTACCACCGAGTTGTTTCGCCAAGCAGACATCAGTTTCTGGGGCGCTGCCAACGGTGACTGACGCCAAGGTTGTGCCTTGCCTGTGTTGCCTACAGGTGAAAATGCCAGTAACTATTGCACGAACAGGGAACCCATTTGATGGTATCGGTTTTGGCCTGGGCGCTGTGTAATCGACCGTGATCGAGGCCGAACTCGAATTATATCATGACTTGGGTTCGACTCTGAATAGCTTGTGTTCCCACGCCGGTTATCGCTTTTTTGCCTTAAAGGAAGATGCCTGTGATGAATCGCGCCGGACCCGTATTTTTGATCGCCTCGATGGCGCTGGCTTGTGGCGAAAACACTGAGAGTCCGGTGCAGGGCAGCGACGCAGGTGCTGATCTTACTGACAGCGGATCGCGCCTAAACGATGGCGGTCCGCTAGCGCTCGCCGATGCCGGTCCTCCGCCGCCTGCCGATGCTGGTCCTCCGGCGCCCGCCGATTCCGGTTCTCCGCCGCCCGCCGATGCCGGTTCTCCGGCGCCCGCCGATTCCGGTCCTCCTCCGCCCGCCGATTCCGGTCCTCCTCCGCCCGCCGATTCCGGTCCTCCTCCGCTCGCCGATTCCGGTCCTCCGGCGCCCGAAAATCCAATGTGCCCTATTATGAATGCGTTACGTAGAACCTGCATGGGCTGTCACGTTGGTGGTGGGCGTGGTGGCTACGCTATGGGCGATGGTTCCAACGCCACGATTCGCGCATCCTTCAACGGCAGAAGTTCGGTCGGAGTACCCTATGTGAGCCCAGGAAGTTCGGCGCGTAGCTATCTGTTTCTGCGCATAGCCGGCCGCGGCGCCGAAATTCGCGGCGGCAGCCGCTCTCGCATGCCGCTGAATGGCAGAGCCTGGCCGAACGCTGACCAAGCTGCCTTTCAACGTTGGATCGATCAGGGAGCGCTCGACTTCCGCTGCCCCTGATTATCCATCGAAGAAAGCTGCGTCGTTACCCGTACAAAATAGGGTAAGCCTTCCCAACTTGTAACTGCTTGCCGGCGCCTGTTACGAAGACCAAGCGAAGGACAACTTCCTGTCCGAAGCCTTGGGTAATTGAGAGACAACGATGGCGCTATCGGCAAAAATCCTACGCTTTGAGATCGACATCAGCGATGTCGACGCTGGGGTTTACGAGTCGTTATCGTTGCGCGTGGCGCAGCACCCTTCAGAGAGCGATGAGTTTATGCTCTGCCGTGTGATCGCCAATGCTCTGCATGTTGGCGATGGCATCGAGATGTCCAAATCCGGTCTGGGTAGCGCCGATGAACCTGCGCTTGCCGCCCACGATTTGACGGGCCGTCTTTTACTCTGGCTCGACATCGGAAGCCCGGCCGCCGAACGCCTGCATAAGGCGAGTAAAGCAGCGGAAAGGGTGGTGGTTTACACCCATAAGCGTAGCGAGCTTCTACTCGATAAACTACGCGGTCAGCGCATTTTTCGCAGCGCCGAGTTGGAGCTTTATGCGCTTGATCGTTACATGCTCAAAGAACTCGCTGAAAGCATTGGCAGAACCAACAAGTGGTCGTTGCTGCGCAGCGATGGCACCTTGTATATTAGCGTCGGCGATTGCAGCGTATCCTGTGAAGTCGTCGCTT
>JAPKCE010000583.1 GCA_028823075.1 Myxococcota bacterium | reverse complement strand
TGACGGGCGCTATTATAAGCGTAACCTGAAATCGATGCTGGCCTTGATTCGAAGTTTTGGCGCCAAACCGATGCTCATCAACATGTCGCTCAACCCCAATTTTGAGCAGCGTCGTGACCCTTACCAAGCGGCGGTTGCTGCTGCCGTTTCACGCAACAACCGTCTCATGGCAGAGCTCGCCGCTGAGACCGGCACAGCCTATGTCGATTTGTACAGCCAACTGCGCAGCGCCGAACTCTTCCTCGACGCCGTGCACGTTAACCAAGTCGGAATGGCGCGCAAATCCAAGCTCATCAGCGAAGCTTTATTGCAGGCTATCGCTGCCGAGGAAGGGCCGCCTAGCGTCGTGACTGAGCCTTGAACCAGGCTGCATCGTTTACGCGCAGTAGTTTGTTGAGCACCTTACGCCAGGCGATCGCCGTGCCGTCCATGCGCCGGCGCATCCACCAAAGCGCCGCTTGGCCGATGACGGGTTCTGCGCCGCCCTTGCCAAACTTAGGCGTGCCGCCTTTACAATAGCCGGGTTGCAGCACCTTAGAAAAGCTCCGCCAGGGGCTCCTCGACTTTTTTCGCATCTGGTTTTTATAGCCTTTTTGCATGCGCGCTAAGCAGCGATGGTTGTTGCTCATGACGCGATCGACGCGGTCAAATATGCGAGCAAATTTGCGTAGTGAGCGCTTGTAAATCACCTGCATAGAGCGCCCGGCAGGGTAGCTGTTGTTATCCGGAAGGCTCTTTTCAAGATAACGAACAAAGCCGGGTCTATAACGGCCAAAGTTCGTTGTATTATGCAACTTGAGGTCATTTTTCCGATGCGGCCCGGAGCGCCATATCGAGCCTTTGAAGTTCGAAGTTAAGGCGGCGAGTGGCAACACGCCTGAGCGTATGACCGAGCCAAGCAACTGTCGCAGACCCCATCGCGAACCGCTTTCGAGTTGAGCGACTTGTTTATGGGCGCGCTGATAAACGCCGCTCCAAAAGTCAGCTGGCTTCAGCTTGACCCCAGGGATTTTCATCGGCGGCATTTTAGCGCCGCTAAGAACCGGTAGGTTTGCCGCGCTCGTCGCCAGCGCCTCGAAACCCCGCAATTCCGCTTCGCGTCCAGCATAGCCCACGAAACAGCGATTGTTGCTAATGCGCCCGTTCACCAATTTACCCTTGTGTTTACCGCGGCAGATGGCTTGGGGTTTGCCAAAGGCTTGTCCGACCTTGAGCAGTTGCTGCCCTTTTGCTCGGCGCCATACCTTGGACCAAACCAGCAGATGGACCGACGGACCGGGAAGTGCAATTTCATAGCCTTTGGCAAAGCGATGCTCCTTGCCTCCAAGCCCGAAAGAACAATGCCCGCGCAAGATTTTGCCCGGGAACATACCGCCTTTTGCTTTGACTCGACAAATAGGGGTCACTTGCGCGCCATCGATGCCACCAACCAAAGCATGTACGGGCAGTTTTTTGCCCTTGTGATGAGCTTGCCAAACAATGGCCTGCGCCCAACTGTTGGTCGAAATTAGAATGAGCGAGGCCAAAATACTTAAGCGTAGAAACATAGGGTTAGTCCTTTAGTTGTCGGCAATTCCATCGTCGATGAAACGGCGGACTTGATCCATGGCGATGCGTTGTTGGCTGCCCGTGTCTCGGTCGCGCACGGTGACGCTTTGGTCGGTCAAGCTGTCGTGATCCACGGTAAAGCACCAAGGGGCACCGGCTTCGTCCATGCGCGCGTACCGTTTGCCGATGCTCTGCTTTTCGTCGAGCTGGCAGATATGGTTTTTGCGCAGGTCCATGAACAGTTTTTGCGCCACTTCGGGCAGACCGTCTTTGCGCGTCAGCGGGAAAATACCGGCCTTGATCGGAGCCAAGCTCGGAGCAAAGCGCATGAGCTCGGGAGAGGGGCGGTTTTCATCCACGTCGTAGGCCTCGATAAGCAGCACCAGAACGCCGCGGGTAAGCCCCGAAGCCGGCTCGATGACATGCGGAACAAAGCGTTCGCGGGTCTGTGGATCGAAGAACTCC
>JAPKCE010000052.1 GCA_028823075.1 Myxococcota bacterium | reverse complement strand
CTTGCCTGCGCGCCAACCGATGGAGACTCAACAATCGAGGAGCAAGGGCGCGGGACGCCGGCCCCCGAGGTGTGTTCAGAACCGGTGCCGACGATTGGCGGACATGGAATCGGTATTTTACACAACGCTGGATTGGCGATGCTCAAGCGAAAAATCGCTTCCGGTGACCTGCGCTTTGGTGATGATCTGTCAGGCAATATGGCTATTGCGTCGGGTGCATTAGTAACCTGGTTGTGTGAAATGAACATCGACTGTGACAAAGTCAACGAGGTAGGCGCTGAAGTAACCGCCGAGATGGTTAATATCGCCGACTCTGTTGAACGTGGCGGATCATTTGTTGATGCTCTTTCGGCACGAATGATCAATATTGGTAATGGATTACCAGATTGGTTTCTACCGACGCTCACCACCTTCCGGACCGGACGAGCAACCGGCAGCGCGGAGATCAAATCGAATATTGGTAAAATGGGGCAAGACCAAGGCTGTTACGACGGCGGTGACTACGGTCGTATTATGCGAAGCGTAGCTGC
This sequence comes from Myxococcota bacterium, assembly GCA_028823075.1. Taxonomy (GTDB): domain Bacteria; phylum Myxococcota; class UBA4151; order UBA4151; family UBA4151; genus CACGMS01. Next base: position 9,219 of record JAPKCE010000052.1, on the reverse strand, counting down.
TGCTTCAATGGCATTCTGGAGCATCGAGACCGAGGCCAATGGCGGTGGTGATGGTGGTGGTGGTGCCGATAGAGATTGGATTTTTGCTGACTGCGCTGGCGCAGGAGCGGGTGCTGCCATGGGTTCCGGCTTGCCTCCTGCTGGACCTATTGTCGGTGGCGTACTTGGCGGTGTCCTAGCCAGCGGCGCGGCAGCCGGTTGGTTCGACTAAGCCCCAGTCTTTAACAGACCGCATGAAGCGACGACCATTTGGTCGTCGCTTTTCTTTTTTTGTTTCTCCGGGCTGCCGCTAAACCGCGCCGAAGCATGAACCTAAACCTCGCCGCCCTTCCCAACCAAGCAATCCCAACACCTTATCAGCATCTATATAAACCTACCCGTTCGGCCCTTGAATCCGGTTGGCTCTCATTGTACTAACTTGTTGTTGATTGTGTTGAAATGTCTTTGAACGGATGTGTTCTGATGAGTCTGGCCCGAGCTCACGGTTATGTTGGATGTGCTCAAACCACTTTGAATAAGGTGGGGCGCAGTCCTGTTCCGGCGACTTGGCTGGGGCGTATTCAGGCGCAGAGCCCGGGTGAAGATCGAACTTTGGTTATTGGGCTTTCTCCCGATCCGCATCGGCCGGTGCATCTGTTGTTGATGGCACCCGAAGACGTTGCCGAAGCGCTTGCTTTACTTGAGCGCGGCCCTTTTGACCCTGTGCGCGCCACGCTTTGGCGGCGTTTTAATCGACGAGCGGTTCAGATTACACGTGATGGTAGCGACCGCATCGTGGTGCCCAAGCCTTTGCGCCAAGCCGCTGGGCTCGAATCGGGCGAGTTGTATTGGCTTGGTGAGCGCAACAAACTGCGGATTTTTAGCGCCGAGAGTTGGGCGCTGTTCAGTGAGATCGAAGATGCCGAGAGCGCGCTGCCCGATGGTGGCGCGTTGGTCGCCTTCCGCGGCCGGGCTGGAGGCCTCCTCTAATGGGAGCCGGGGCAGAGACAGGTCCCCATGTGCCGGTTTTGCTCGCTGAGACTTTAGACATTTTACAGCCCCAGCGCGGTGGCGTTTTTGTGGATTGTACTCTGGGCGCTGGCGGGCATTGCCGTGCCATCCTCAGAGGCTTGCCTGACGATGCCCGGCTATTTGCAGTCGATCAGGATGAGCGGGCGCATGAAGAGGCGCGGCGCAGTGGGCTAGCAGATGACCCTCGGGTGGTTTTACTGCGTGGGAACTTTGAAGATATCGCCGGCTTGCTGGATGCTTACGGCGTGACCAAGGTCGACGGTCTTCTCGCCGATTTTGGTATGTCGAGCATGCAGCTTGATGAACCCGGTCGCGGCTTTAGTTTTCGTCGTGACGAGCCGTTACGCATGGTTATGGATCAACACGCAGATTTTGACGCAAGCGACTGGCTTGCCGAAGTGGAACAAAGCGAACTCGCCGATGTGATTTATCGCTATGGCGACGAACGCGCCAGCCGGCGCATCGCTGCCGCTCTGGTCGCTGCTCGGCCGGTCGAGACCACCGGCCAACTCGCGGAAGTCGTCTGCGCTGCGCTGAAACGTTGGCCTCGTCAGGGGCAAAAGCATCCGGCGACTCAAGTCTTTCAAGCTATTCGCATCGCCGTTAATCGTGAACTTGAAGTGATTGAAAAGCTTTTGGAGAGTTTGCCCGCGCTTCTTGCGCCTAGCGGCATAGCAGCGCTGATCTCCTTTCATTCGCTGGAGCATCGCGCCGTTAAATTGTGGATGCGCCAAGAGACCGTAGATGATTACGGGCCGCCGCGAGCCGCGCTGCGCGAGCCACTACGGTACCGGCGTTTCGATGCCTTGACTCGCAAGCCTTTGCGTCCCGGGGATGATGAGTTGTTGGCGAACCCTCGCTCGCGCAGTGCTCAATTGCGCGGCGTGCGCTTGCTGGAGCCGTCATGAGTCCGCAAAGTGCTGTGCTCGCCGCTGGCCGTCGAACGGCTGCTCGCGACACGGGTAAAATTAGCTTTGGCTCCTTTCTTTTCTGGTCGATAGCTCCCTTGTTAATCGCCGCTCTGGTGCTCACCTGGGCGCGTGTTGAGACGCGCCGCGTGCAGTACAGTATCGCCCAAGTGGCTCAGGAAGAACGCGATTGGAGCCGCCGTGCTCGGCGTGCTGAATCCGAATGGCAGGCCCTGTCGAGTCGCGAAAGCTTGCGCAGCGCTGCGCGCATGATGGGCCTCGAGCCCGCACGCCCTCATCAGCGCTGGAAGCTTCGATGAGCCGCCGGCCGCAGCAATTAATGCTCAGTTCAGCGCGCCTTAATTGGGTCATGGGCTTGACCGGTCTAATCGCTTTGGCAGTTGCAGCTCATGCTGCATTTTTACCCATGAGATACGGCGAGCAATTGCAGGCAGCTGCCAAAAGACGTGCCGGCCTTACTGCCGTCGGCAGTTTCCGCGGTAGTATTTTTGATCGCAACGGAGTCGCTTTAGCGGTGACTCGGCCTTCGGTTCAAATCGGCGTTGATCTGCGCACCCTCTGCCGCGAACTGGCCGCCGTCGACCTTGATCTCGATACATTTATTGCCGACCTTTCCGCTGAGATTGGCTTGGATGCCACGGATGCTGCCGAACTCACCGAGGGTCTAGAGGTCAAGGTTTTGCGCGGCGTGTTGCTCTACAAAGAGTTGCGAGCGAGTCGTGATTTCGAAAGCAAGAAAAAACTCAAGGCGGCTATCTCGGCTCTGCCTCGTTATATCTCCCTATTAAAGCGCCAAAGCCTCGACAACGGACGATTGTTACGCCGCCTTAAGATGCGCGCTCGTGTCGGTAAAGTGGTACGAAAGGCGGCTCGGCTCGAAGGGGCTGTGCCCGGATACTTCGCCTCGGTGGTGATCGAACAGCAACCTCAACGCAGTTATCCTGAAGGGGTGCTTGCAGCGAAACTTCTCGGCTTTACCGACTCAAACCTAAAAGGTGTCGAAGGGGTTGAGCGCGCCATGAACAGTGCCTTGAACCCGCGGCAGCAATTGATTCGCGGCGCTCGCGACCGCCGTCGCCGTTTTCTTCCCGCCGATGAGATCCCGGTGTCCAGCGAACTTGCCGGCGGCGATGTCTATCTAACCATCGATCAAAGAGTACAGGCGCATCTCGAGGCCGTTCTTGCAGACCAAGTTGAGGCGCAACAAGCGGAAGGTGGCGCCGCCGTCGTGCTCGACGCTCGCAGTGGCGCCGTGCTCGCCATGGCCTCGGTTCCTCTGCTCAACGAGAACGACAAAAACCCTCGAAATAGTGCGCAATTTCGCGAGCGGGTGGGGGCGTATGGTTATGATCTAGGCTCGACCGTAAAGCCCTTTGTGGTCGCCAAGGCCTTAGATGATGGCGCGATCAAAGATTACCAGACTCTCGAATGTGATAACGGCCGCATCGTGATCCCGGGAAAACGTAGGCCGACTTTTGACCATCATAAAATGGACAAGTGCACGGTCACCGAGATCATTGCCCATAGCTCCAACGTCGGCGTGGTTAAAATTGGCCGCATCACCGGCCTTAACCCCCTGCGCCAGTATTTTGAGATGGCTGGCATAACGCGCACGCCGCCTCTGGGTATCGGGCGTCCCCCGCGCGGCGCGCTGCCTCGCCTCAGAAACGGACGCTTGATCAGTCGAACCGATGGCGAGGTGATGCTCTTTGGCTACGCGCTGCGCGGCACCCTGTTGTCGATCACCACGAGCTATATGGCCTTTGCTAATGCTGGCGTCAGGGTGAACCCCTACTTGATTGACCGTGTGGTGAAGGGGGACCTCGAAGAGGTGTTACCCCGAGGCGAGCGCAAGCGAATTATGAGCGAAAAAACGGCAAGCTTAATCCTGCCGATGCTCGAAGCTGTTGTGCATCATGGGGACGACCACCCTGCTCGTATTGATGGTCTGCGAATCGGCGGCAAGACGGGGACGAGTCAGAAGCTAGTCAAAGGGCTTGGCTATCACGGTCATCGTAAACGCTTTGCCTCTTTCGTTGGCATCGCGCCGCTTTATAAGCCTCGTTATGTTATCGGCGTCATGATCGATGCGCCGAAAGATCGCTACGGCGCCGTGGCCGCTGCGCCCGTGTTTCGCAAAGTTGCTCATTTCGCTCTGACGCGCATCGCGGGAATGGAACTGCCTGACCTCGACGGACCTTCTGAAGCCGCCTTGGCGCTGCTCATGCCTGAAGAGCCCGATGAAGAACTGGGTCAAGCCGCCGTGCAGATCGGTGACTTGCTCAAGGGAATGGCCGACGAACGGCGTCGTTCCAAGCGCTCTTCAGGTGCCCTGCCCGACTTTGTCGGTCTCGATGCGCGCTCGGCGCTGACAGAGCTCTCGGTACTTGATTTGGATGTAAAATTGAGCGGCAGCGGTCGCGTGCTCAAGCAGGTGCCAGCACCCGACACCCCGATCAGCGAAATTCACGGCGCCATTTTTCTGCAACTCGGTACGCTCTGAATGAAAGCCTTAGAACGACTTCGCGCAGCCGGCGTTACCCGCCTTTGCATCGACAGTCGTGAAGCCTCCAAACAGACGGCTTTCGTGGCTTTGCCGCCAGCGCAAAACGGTAGTCAGGATGGACGCTATTACGCCAAGGTCGCCCTCGCCGCGGGAGCACCCTTGGTATTGGGTGAGGGCGAGGCGCCTCCAGAAGTCGCTCCTGAGCAGTGGCTGCGGGTTGATGAACTGCGCTTTAACTACCCGGCCTTGGCCGCTGAATTGGCCGGAAACCCGGGAGATTCCCTCGAGGTCATTGGCATCACCGGTACCGATGGGAAAACTTCGGTGGCCTGGATCGCCAGTGAACTCTTCAATCTGCTTGAGCCCGGCAAAACAGCTCGCCTCGGAACCCTGGGTGCGCAATGGCTCGACGTTGATGAACGCCCTGGGTTTACCACGCTTCCTGCTGCCTTGTTGCACCCCTTGCTGGAGCGCATGCTCGCCGCTGGCCAGCGCCGGGTGATTATGGAAGTGAGTTCGCACGCACTGAGTTTAGGGCGTGTTGAGGGCCTGTCTTTTAATGCAGCTGTGCTCACGACACTTTCTCGAGATCACTTGGATTTTCATGGTGATTTAGAGGCTTATCATAACACCAAACTCGATTGGCTCGCTGGCTTCGGCTCGGCTACCACCTTGGTGTTGCCCGAATCCTTAGCGGCGCGCTGCGGCGGTGTTGCCAAGCGACTCACCCTCGGAAGCCAGGGGCTAGAGTTGAGCCTGGGTGAGCGGCAAAACGGCTGGATGCATTTCGCTTTGAGTTTCGAGGGTGAGCGCCACGAGGGGCGCTGCCAGCTCATCGGTGCGCTGATGCTCGAAAACCTTGGCTTTGCCATCGCATTGGCCATGCAAGCCGGGTTTGAACTGCAAGATATTGTTGCCGCAGCCGCCCAAGTGAGCGCTGTGCCCGGGCGATTTGAGCCCGTCGGCGCTCGCTGCTTGGTCGATTACGCTCATACCCCCGATGCTCTAAGTTCCGCGTTACAATCCTTGCGCAGCCAAACTCGCGGGCGCTTGATCGTGGTGTTTGGCGCGGGCGGTGATCGCGACCGCGGCAAACGTGCGCAGATGGCCGCCGCTGTGGAAGCGCATGCCGATATCGCCATCGTCACCAGCGACAACCCTCGAAACGAAGACCCTTCTCAGATTATCGGCGAAGTGATTATGGGCTTTCAGGCCAAACGATCTGATATTAGCGAGATTACCCAGCAAGACCGAGGCTGGACCAGCCTTGTTGACCGGCGTGCCGCGCTGACTTTGGCCTGGGAACTCTCCACCGAGTCAGACCTGGTGTTGGTCGCCGGAAAAGGCGCCGAGAGCCATCAGGCTATCGGCGCTGAGAACCTCCCCTTTGATGATCGCGTCGAACTGCGCAGCTTGATCGAGGCCGGTTCATGTTAAGCCTGGCTTTGCTGCGTAGCGCCTCTCGTTTACTGGGTTGGAACTCTTTCGGTATGCTCCCAAAAAGCGTTGCAGGTGTCGGTACCGACTCGCGTTTACCGCTAACAGGACAGCTTTTTGTTGCTCTGGTCGGCGAAAATTTTGACGGTCATGGCTTTGTTGACCGGGCGGTGGAGCAAGGCGCTTCTGCGCTGCTGGTACAGCGTCTTCATAGTGCTCGCATCGCGCGTCAGCACCCGAACCTGTATGTCATCGGCGTCGAAGATACGCTCTATGCGCTGGGCGAGTTAGCGCGCCTGGCGCGGCAGCAAGACAGCCGTCGACTCATCGCTATCACCGGTTCAGCCGGTAAAACCTCGACGCGCATGGCTTGCGTCGCTGCCGCACAAGCTGCCGGACTCCAAGTTCATCAGCAGCCGGGCAATGAAAACAACCGCATCGGCGTACCGCGTTTCTTGCTTAATTTACCTGCTCTGCAGAAGTCCGAAGAACTAATTGTTGTTGAATGCGGAACTTCCGAGCCCGGCGAGATCGCTCGCCTCGGTGCCATCTGCTCACCGGATATCGCTGTAGTCACCGAAGTTTGCGCGGCGCATACCGAACTGTTGATCGACGAAGATGGGGTTGCCCACGAAAAAGGCGACCTGCTTCGAGCCGCCCATAAAAGCCTCGGCCTAGCGATTTTTGATATGGCCGACAGCCGCTTGCTCGAAGCGGCAAAGCAAGGGGGGCGGCGAGTCCTGCCGCTCTACGATCTACAGCATGCGACGAGCTGGGAAGGCGCCGCTGAACATCTGCGCGCAAACGGCTCCAAAGTTCTTAGCGCCTTGCAGGCTTTAGGTATCGAATTAACCCTTCAGGTTATCGCTGCCGCCCGTCTCCTGCCGCCGCCCGGGCGTGGCGGTCTAATCTCCATAGGTGACTGGACGGTAATGGACGATAGCTACAACGCCAACGAAGCGAGCATGCGCGCTGCCTTGCTCGCCGCTGCCGAAGCGGCAGGAAACCGCCCGCTCGTCTGCTTTCTCGGCGAGATGCGAGAGCTCGGCGACCATGCCCAAGAGGCGCATCGCAGCGTCGCCCGTCAGGCCGTGGCCGCGGGAGCTAAGTTTCTATTCTTTACAGGCCCTTATGCCTCAATCTCTGCAGCCGAGGCGCAAGGTGCTGGTGCGATTCAGGTAATCGCCGCGCCCGATGCGTCCGATTTACTAGAGCAAGTAGGGGAACTGCCCGCCTCTGCCTTTATCTTGGTCAAGGGAAGTCGAGGGGCGCGCATGGAGCGCGTCATCGTCGCATTAAAGGACGCTCACTGATGCTCTATTTACTGCTCTACCCGCTGCACCATGACTACGGTTTCTTAAACCTGTTTCGTTACACCAGTTTTCGCATGGTGATGGCGGCGCTCACGTCGCTCGTGTTTGCCCTGTGGTTGTTCCCGCGGGTGATCAAGGGTTTGGCCAAGATCGGTACCCAGCCGATTCGCGAAGACGGCGTCGCTCACCATATCGAAAGCAAGGCCAAGACCCCCACCGCCGGCGGCAGCTTGATCATGGGCGCGGTGATCATTTCAACTTTGCTTTGGGGTGATCTTCAGAACCGCTATGTTCTGGTCCTGCTCGCTGTGATGACTCTTTTCGCGCTCATCGGTTGGTACGATGACTGGCGTAAAATGAAGTACCAAGATACTAAGGGTATCAGCGGAAAAACCCGTCTGCTCCTTGAGTTCACAGTGTCCTTTGTCGCTATCTACTTGCTCACGCAATCCGGTATGACCACGCAGATCGACCTGCCCTTCACCTCGGCCTGGCAACCCGATCTTGGCGTTATCGGCACCGTTCTCTTCGGTGGTTTCGTGGTCGTTGGCACCGCCAATGCTTGCAACTTGACCGATGGGCTCGATGGGCTCGCTATTGGGCCTGTGCTCATCTCTTCGGTGACCCTTTTGGCGCTGGCCTACATCGCCGGCACGCCTTTGGGGATCGTCACCGATTGGGGAGCGTCTGGAGCGCCGACCGGTGTGGGCGACCCAGCACAAGCGGTGGTGCTCGCCGATTACTTAAAAATCTTACGCGTGCCCGGAGTCGAGGAGACGGCCATTGTCGCTGCTGCATTGGTTGGCGCCGGCATGAGCTTTCTCTGGTTCAACGCCCATCCGGCTTCGGTGTTCATGGGCGATACCGGATCGCTCGGGCTCGGCGGCGCCTTAGGCATGTTGGCCGTGATGACACGTAAAGAGCTTTTCTCGGCGGTGCTCCACGGGCTGTTTCTTTTCAACGCTATGAGCGTCATTATTCAGGTATTTTGGTACAAACGAACCGGCAAGCGGGTGTTTCGTATGGCGCCCTTCCACCACCACCTTGAGCTTGGTGGATGGGCCGAAACCAAGGTTGTGATCCGCTGGTGGCTGCTGTCGATCATGCTCGCTTTGGCTGCTGTCGCTTTGTTAAAGATTCGCTGATGGTTGAAAGCGGCAAGCAAGCAGTGCTCATCGTCGGTTGCGGTCTTAGCGGCTTGGCCGCTGCGCGCTTGCATCTGCGGCGCGGCGACCCCCGCCAACTTTGGCTGCATGATGACAACGAAGCGGCGCTCGAAGCGGCTGTCGGTAAGGGTTTTGATGCCTGGCCTGGCAACGCTTCCGATGTTGCGTTCGCGGTGTGGAGCCCGGGCGTGCCTTTGGCTCAAGAGTTGGCAGCGAACTTGGCTCAAGCCGGGGTGCAGATCATCTCCGAGGTGAGTTTTGCCGCTGCGGACCTTCCGGGCGCGGTGGCCGTCACCGGGACCAACGGCAAGAGCACCGTTTGCACATTGATCACCGAGATGCTGCTCGCCGGCGGCTTTAAAGCTCGTTCTGCCGGAAACGTTGGCACACCGGCCTCCGATATGGCGCTCTGCGGTGAGGCCATCGATCTGTTGGTGGTTGAACTGTCGAGTTACCAACTCGAGCTGCCTCTCGAGCTTGATCTGAAGGCGGCGCTGATCACCAATTTGGCAAGCGATCATCTCGACCGCTACTCAAGCGTCGATGAATATTACCGCGTAAAATGGTCGCTGTTTGAGCAGATGCCGGCCAGCGCCGGAGCGGTTTTGCCTTACGATTTGGCGGTCGTTGATTCTCTGCCTGGGCGCGCGGCGATCGCCGGTCGCGTTCTTGCGGATTGCATGAGCGAGGTCGAATCCTGGCCGCGCAGCGACGCGCTCAGCGGCGCTTCGGGCCTGGAGAATCTGGCACAAGCCGTCGCCATAGCAGCGGATTTTGATATTGATTTGATGATTCTGCGCGAAGTAGCAGCCACTTTTATGGGCCTGCCGCACCGAGCTCAGGACCTTGGAGAGTTT
>JAPKCE010000582.1 GCA_028823075.1 Myxococcota bacterium | reverse complement strand
AGCGCTGCTTTTCAAGGCCATCAACGAGGCGTTTTGCTCTTCAGCATGGGTTCGGCGAATCGCAAGGATCGCCTCATCAAGCGAAGGCTCGTTGCTGTTGTGGATCGTCAAATTGGCAGCATGAATGGCCCATTCATTGATCTCGGTGGCGGCGTAGAGTTGGTCGACCGGAGCGCTAAAGCCAAGCGATGCGCCCTGCGCATGCAAGCGCTCGAACACATGCGCTTGAGTGAGCGCAAAGTGAGGTAAAATTCGCGCTAAGGCAGCTCTCCAAGCCTTAAGGCAAGAAGCGCGGTCCTCATCGGCCTCGAAGACGATATCGGCAAGTGCGGAGGGCAAGGGGCTTTGCAGGTTGGCACCGGTGAGCCTGCGCGAGTCCTTGATCTGCATAGCTAGTCGGATTCTTCCGCTGCTAAGCGCGCCCCGCGCTCATCGATAATCAAACTTTCAAACTCAGAAATATCAATGCCATTCGGAGTCGAGAACTCGGCCAATAAAGCGGGTTCCAAACGATCGTCTAGAGGCGCTGAGCCTGCTGTCGCTTCATCGGCTTTATAGGTGATAATCTGCTTCCAGCAGCGCGTTGGCGCATCGCCAAAGATCACCAACAAGTCGCCGCGCCGAGCCATGTCTAAGCCGGCGGTAACCGCTTCTTGCTCGTCGATGATGACGCTGAGTTGGCTCTCGTCCATACCGCAGGTGAGCAGTTCGTCGCGCATCAACATGGGCACCTCATCATGCCCGCGTCCGCGCGCCCCATCATCCCGACGTAAAATGATATGATCAAATCCACCTGCGGTCAGGTTGCGAGCGATTTCGCAAATATCTTGATCGCGCCGATCGCCGGGTGCCGAGGCAACGCAGATCCGTCGCCCTTCAACACCGAGACGCGCCACCAAGCCGACCATCGCCAGTACCGCGGCTGGGTTATGAGCATAATCAAGAATCACCTTAAAGGGATGCTCATCGTAAACGTTCATGCGGCCTGGAACCTGGAAGAACGAGGTGTCGAAGGTGCGCAAAGCTTGGCGAATATTGTCGGCTCGAATGCCCATAGCGTAAGCCATCAGCGATGCAGCCATTGCATTTTGGACGTTATGAAGCGCCTTACCTTCCATGGTCGCCGGAACCAAATGAGTCCAAAGCAAAGGCAAATCCATGCCCTCATCGTAAATGGTCATCATCTGGCCTTTGATCCCCTGTTCGAGCACGATCGCTAGGCCGCCCGCTTCAATATGACGCAGTACCAAAGGGTTTTTAGGATTCATGGTGAAATAGGCGATGCGCTTGGCTTGCGTATGCGCCGCCATCTTCAAGCAAAGCAGGTCGTCTGCATTGAGCACCGCACAGTCGCGCGCCACTTCAACCAGGATCTGTTTGACCTGGGCAAGTTGTTCAACGGTGTCGATGCCTTTGAGACCCAAATGATCGTTGGCAACGTTGAGCACGGCACCGACGTTGCAACTCAAATAACCCAAACCTGAGCGCAACAAACCGCCCCGAGCAGTCTCGAAGACAGCGGTATCAACTTTGGGATCACGCAAAACCATATGCGCAGAATGCGGGCCGGTCATATCGCCCGAAGCGGTTCGCTCGCCATCGATATACACGCCATCGGTGGTGGTCAGCCCCACCGTTGCTCCCGACATTTTTAGAATATGGGCGAGCATGCGGGCGGTGGTCGTTTTACCGTTGGTTCCGGTCAATGCAGCGATCGGAATTCGAGTTGGGCTCTCGGGCGGGAAAAGCATGTCCATAACCGGACCTGCTACATCGCGTGGTTTGCCTTCGGTGGGTGCGACGTGCATGCGAAAGCCGGGCGCAGCATTGATCTCGCAGACCGCACCACCGACCTCACGGTAGGAACGGGTGATATCGGGCGTGATGAAATCGATGCCGGCGACATCCAAACCGATGGTGCGGGCAGCGCGGCGCGCCATTTCGCGATTCTCGGGATGCACGGCGTCGGTTAAGTCGATGGCGGTGCCACCAGTGGACAGATTACCGGTCGAGCGTAGGTAA
>JAPKCE010000581.1 GCA_028823075.1 Myxococcota bacterium | reverse complement strand
CCCTCGAGTAGCTGAACCCTAAGTTCTTTGGCGCAGGCTGGCGCGCGCTGGTCTACCTGATTTGAAAGCCCACTAGACTGACGGTTGCCCCTGTAAAGGATGGGGCCGATCACGCCAAGAGCGGCAAACAAGGCGATGGTCAGTGTCCAGTCGGTGTAAATACACGTTGCTAGCGCCGCAGCGGCGGTCACCCCCGGAACGATGGCCCCGATTAGGGCGCCATAGTAGCGACTGCAGTACAGCCCGTCCCGGCGGACCAACATAAAAAGCGCCCGAACCTGCCCTTCGGTCTGCTTCAATTGTTGCGGTGCGCCGCGCTCCTTGAGCAAGCGAAAGAGGCGCTCCATGCAAAACTCGTAGTAGCCGCGGCGCAAGTTGAGAATGATCTTCTGTGAAGCCCAGGTCATTAGGGACGAGATGAGCAGCAGGCCGCCGCTCGCCGCAGCGACAAAAACCAACAGGGGAATCGAGTCTTGGGGAATGAACTCAAAACCGACGATATCTAAGGGTGTGTTGGACTCTAATCGCTGCGCATAGCCAAGGGTCAGGGTCACCGCAATCACCTGAGCGCTCAGCCCAGCGAACTGCAAACTGGTACCCAGAAGGTTCTGCCAGCGATTACGAAGCAGTGTGTCCTTCACCATCCACAAGGTCACTTCCGCGTAAGTGCCTAGTCGCATACCCCCTCCTCCAACGCGGCGATGTATAAGGGCGGAACCGGCCCAATCCGATCACCGAGCAGCGGCTTAAAATACGTCCGCAAGCGGTGCTCCTCATGGTCCCAGTTTAGCTCTTTGGCCGCGATCAGGCAGTTCTTGGAGGCTTGTAAAAGGCGCTCGTCATCAAGCACGAAAGCCTCGGTGACCTCGGCGATTACTGCCGGGTCGGTCTCATCAAAAAGCACACCGACATGGTGGTTGTGCACGATCGCTGCCTTCTCGGCGTGGTCGCTCATTGCCACGGGAACGCCGGCCATCAGGGAATGGAAAATCTTATTAGAAGCCTCGAAAAAATAACTTAAGCAGGCGTTCTGAGTCGGCACCACGCTAACCGCAGCGCTAGCGACAACGCCGATCACCTGATCCATAGGCACTGCGTCTTTGAAAAACACCGTCTTGTTGAGCGAGCCGTTTTGCTCGGCCCGTGCCAGGAGTCCCTCTAGATAAGCAGCGCGCCCAGCGTAGCCCATCACCACAAAAACCATTTGCTTGAGGTAGGGTGCCGCATCGATGAGCTGCTCAAGCCCGCGGTTGATGGTTATGGCCCCCGCGTAAATGCCGATTTTTGTACCCTCAGGAATGGCGAGTTCACGCTGCCACTCTGCGGAGCGAGGGACAGGGGGCTCGTAGGGTTGGACGTTGCGGATAAGCTGCACATTGTCGTGTTTGTAGCGCGCTGCAATCCAGTCGCAAATGCCCTGGGCGACGCTCATTCCTAAATCCACATGCCCCATGCAGCGACGCTCGACGAAGCCCCATAAAAACCGGTCGACGCTACGGTTTTTATCCCCGATATTACGCTCTAGGTAAAGTTCGTGGCTGTCGTAAACAAGGGGCACAGCACAGACCCGCTTGACGATCACCCCGGCGGTCAACGTGCTTAGGTCATGAGAAAGCACCAAATCAGGTTTCAGACCGATGACGCAGCGCGCTAAGTCGAGGCCGGCTAGGTTGATGACGATGGCTGGGTGGAAGAACCAGAGCACCACCCGCCTCAAAAAAATGCTGGTATGACGGATCGTCAAATGATGACGATATCGCCACAGTTTAAATGATCTTAAGGTCAGCCTGAATGAACGGCGGCCGCGCACAGCAGGGCGGTAGAGAGTATAGTAGACGATGCGTCTAAGCCAAAGAGGAAGCCAGAAGGGCCAGCCCTTATTACGGCGACCAGAAGCAATTCGACGCAAGCCACGAAAGAAAGCAGTTACTGCTCTTTTAACTTTGTAAAGGAACTGGTGAATTCGGCTTGTTTTTTTTGTTAAGTCTCGGGCGGATGGCGGCGAACTCGACATCAAGCGCTT
>JAPKCE010000580.1 GCA_028823075.1 Myxococcota bacterium | reverse complement strand
CGATGGCTACTGCCTGTTCGGCGTTGATGCCCACTTTATCGCTGTTCGCAACGATCGCTACAGCCTGTTCATCACTGACGCCCGCTTTTGCGCTGTTCGCAACGATCGCTGCTGCCTGTTCCTCGCTGACGCCCACTTTTCCGCTGTTGCGTTGGACTTCCGTCGCTAAGGCGTCGATTTGGGAGGTCAGTTCTGCGATGACGGCGAGGTCTAACGTATGCGTCGCCGTCAGTTGCGCCAGCTCAGCTTGGTTGGCTTCCGATTCGGGAGTCTCGGTCGATGCATTGCATCCGAGAAAAAGGGCGCAGGTTACAAGCAAACGTTTCATGATATTACCTCATTAAAGACTTCTAGCGGACGCTTGCACCCAAGGTCGCGTGCAAGTCTAGCCTAATCGTCTCTGCGCTTGCCTATCACCGAACAGAAAGCGTACCGGTCGTCATACACCGAGCGCTGGGAGCATCTGATGAACCATTTTTTAGGACCATACGTCGCCCTCTTTTGCGCCTTCAGCTTAACGGCTTGCGGCCCCCCGGAGGCGGCCGGGGCGCGCAGCGCGAGCGATGCGGGCAGCACGAACGATGCCGGTAGTATGAACGATGCAGGCTCCAGCCAAAACGATGAGCATCAGTTCACCATCGTGACCAGCCTTGGAACCCTCAAAGTCGAACTCGATGCGCTCAATGCGCCGCTCACGGTGGCAAACTTTGAGCAATATGCTGATGAGGGGTTCTACGATGGCCTAGACGGCGCTGGCGCCACGGTTTTTCACCGAGTTATAAGCGGCTTTGTGATTCAAGGCGGAGGGGTGTCTGAGTCCGGAGCCCAAAAGCCAACGCGCTCAAGCATCGCTATCGAATCGGATAATGGACTCGCCAACATCCGCGGCACGCTTGCCATGGCGCACACCGAGGATCCCAACAGCGCCACCAGCCAATTCTTTATCAACCACGTCGATAATAATTATCTAAACTACGTCGACCCAAGCGATCCGGGCTACGCGGTGTTTGGAGAGGTCATTGAAGGCTTGGATGTGTTGGACGCTATTGCAGCCGTCGATATCGACCGAAACGACGAGCCCTTGACCCCGGTTGTGATCTTATCGGTGACCCGCACAACTGCTCCCTAGGCGAATCACTACGCTTTTTGTCGGCTCGGAATGGAACCGACTTGATCGGTTAGCGTGAAGCGCTTTAGACCTTAGTTGCACAGGCTTCATTGAGCCCAAAAGGAGCATTTATGTTGGGATCGAGTACAGCTGAGGGTCATGACGTCTTTAGTCGTCGGACCACCGATCAGCCTTTGGTGAGTCGCGGTGTGTACAACCTAACCATCGGTGCGGTGCTGTGTTGGGGGTTTGGACTCAACTATTGGATGGTCACGAACATAGCGCCAGAAGCACCGCTCGTTTACGGTTTTTGGCCGTTTATCATCGGTTATTTTGTCTGCTGTTTTGTCGGGATCATGATGTTTACTTCATCCGACAACCCCTTGATCAGCTTTGTCGGTTACAACCTCGTGGTGATCCCCTTTGGTTTGGTGGTCAACACCGTGGTCGCTGGGTATGATCCTCACTTGGTTGTAGAAGCCGTGCAGGTGACTGGCGCCATTACCTTTATCATGATGGTCATGGGCAGCGCCTTTCCTAAGTTCTTCATAGGCCTTGGGCGCATCCTGTCTATGGCCTTGCTGGCGATGATCATCATCGAGTTGCTCGCTGTGTTTGTCTTTAATTGGGACCGCAACATCATTGACTACGCCGTGGCTGGGATCTTTTGCGGCTATATCGGCTACGACTGGGCACGAGCCAACAGCATACCGCCGACCATCGATAATGCGGTCGATAGCGCGGCGTCGATTTACATGGATGTGGTCAACCTGTTCCTCCGTGTCTTACGCATTATGGGGCGTCGCTAACTCGTTGCGTTCCAGCGGTTACCGAGCGCCGTTTGCTGCTCTGGATTCGAGTTTGCAATCTTCCAACACATGGCACAGCAAAAAGCGGCCAATACGACCGCGTCTAGGGTT
>JAPKCE010000051.1 GCA_028823075.1 Myxococcota bacterium | reverse complement strand
TGGAAAAACGCGGGCATACGGCCGCCATGATCGTCACCAAACACTGGGCGATAACTCTGAAGGTCAGCATCAAACCGGGCACCTACTCGCTCGGTTGTGGGGTTGCCGGTAACCCAGCGGTTGGTCACACCGAAAGACCAACCTTTGCCCCATTTATAGCCGACCACCGAGCTCAGGATATGCGTCTGGTCGAGATCAAAAACAGTCCATTCGGGTTGCGGGTCACCGCGATTAAAACGTTCCGAACGGCTCAAGGTATAGGCGATCCAACCGTAAAGCGGACGTGGGCTTACGCGGTGACGCAGCATCAACTCCATACCGTAGGCGCGCCCGTCGACATTGTTGAGCAGCAGCGGTTGAGTGCTACCCGCCTGGTAATCCGGATTACGACCGATGAGATGGAACATGTTTTTGTAAAACAAGGTCACATCAACATGGAAAAATGGGTCCGGTCGGTATTCGTAACCAAGCCCATACTGCCAAGCGCCTTTGAGTTTTAATTCTGGGTTTCCGATGGCATCGGAAAGTTCGGGTGGCTCTGGTGTTTTGCTGTATTTACCCCCTGAAATTTTAAGCAGATGGCGATCTTTTCTTGCAAGGCTGAGACGCGCTTGCAGACGGGGTTCCAGTGAGAACCGGTCTTGCGAAGCCCAGTGATAGCTATCCAAGCGCAGCCCCGGCAGTAAAATAAGGCGCTTAAAAGGCTTGATGCGCAGGGTGCTGTGAACCCCCAAAGCCCGACCAAAGACCTCTTCTTCAACGCGCCTGAGTTGCGGGTCTTCAGCAAAGGAGCGGGCCGGGAAACTGCGCTCGATTGTGCCTAAGCTAGGAAACTCGCTCTCGGTCGAAAAGCCCGAGGCGCCAATATCGAGACCGCTCGTTAGGCGGAGTTCTTTGCTGAAGCTATGAACCAAGTCGAGCCGCAGCCCCAATTCAGAAATACCAAGGTCCCAAAAAATCGTATCGCCCACGGTACCGCCACTAGAGGTTCGACCGAGCAAAATGTTGCCAAAGAGTTCAGTTTTTTTGCTCAGCTTCCGCCGGCCGTCGATGATAAACCGATGAAATTGTGTGTGAATACCGATACCCGGCGGGCCGCCTGCCCTGGCTTGACTCTCCTCATCTCCAGCGGCGATAACCAGAACATCATCGGCGCCATAAACCCGCAGCCCCAAACGGTCCGAACCTTTTTTATAGTCTAAACGGGCTTGGTAATCCCAATAAATAGGTTGAATAGAAACATCGTTAGCGCCCACCGCTCGAGTAGCTATCGGCAGTAAAACATCGATATACGAACGCCGGCCGGATAAACCGTATGCCCAGTTTTTATACCCAGGAACTGGGCCTTCCAGACGCAATCCAGCATCCATTAAATCGACATCGATTTTACCCGAAAAACGATCCCCTTTAGCTGCCCTACTGCGCACATCGACGACGCCCGCGGTGGCGCGCCCGTAGCGCGCCCCAAAACCACCGGGAAGAAAATCGAGTTGAGCGACGAAATCGGGATGGATTACCGAAGGCCCTCCACCGAGATGAAACAAAAATGGAACCGGAGCGCCGTCGATATAATAGCCACTATCTTGAGGCTCAGCGCCGCGCACGATCAAGCCTCCTCCGCCAATAAATGGCGTGCGGGCTACACCCGGCAGACGTTCTACGGCACGGATCGGGTCCCCCATGGTTCCGGGCACTCGGCCCATCTCCTCGACATCGAGGATGCGCCGCGTCATATGCTCTTCTTCTTTGCGGCCGCGCAGCACAGTGCGCATCGCGCTTGCAGCCGTTGGCGCCAAATACAAGGTGAGTTCGACGCTCTCATTGGCGGCTAAAACGATGTTCTTATCGAGGGCGTGATAGCCGGCGGCGCGCAGTAATAAAAGGCAGGGGCCATCGGCCAACCCGCGCAACTCAAAACGCCCTTGGTCGTCGCTCAGAGCACTTGCAGCCTGGCCTTTACAGGCCACATCGGCGCCGCCGACAACGACCCCGCTACCGCCTTCGCGCAAGCGACCACTAATGCGCACGGGTTTGGGTTTGACCACCAGTTTTTTAGGCGCTTCGGGGTGACGGAACTCAGCCTCCCAGGTGATGCGTACGGGTACCGACCCCTGAGCGGTCGCTCCGGGTATAAAAGTGTAATGCGCCATCACCGCGAAAGCAGCCCGAGAAAAAGCCAGATCGCTGCAACTCTTTACGGTTATCTGCTGCACAAGACCTTCATCATCAATGTCGATGAGCACAACGCAGCGCCCGCTAATTCCGCTCCCAAGCAGGGTTTCGGGATAGTCGGGCTGAGCGCCGTTAATCAGCTCTGGTCGCTGAATAAGTCCACCCGCCGGCGGGGCGGCTGGCGGCGCAGCTGACTGAGCATTCGCCATGAACAAAACTGATGCAAAAACGAGCATAAGATAGAGGTCCTTGGTTGGCTCCCTAGCCCGAATGAAAGGAGGCGCCAAACCCGTCTTGCGTCGATGGGTCATGAGCGCACTTGTGGAGCGAAACAATCTGTTTAGATTGCTTTGCAATCGACAGCTAAACCGAGGTCAAATGAGTCAGGATTATTATCAAGTTTTGGGTGTGGAGCGTGACGCCGATGCGCGCAGCATCAAAAAGGCGTACCGTAAAATAGCGCGTGCCGATCATCCCGATCAAAACCCTGGCGATGATGATGCTGAAGCGCGCTTCCGCGCTGCCAGCCAAGCCTATTCGGTCCTCAGCGACCAAGAAAAGCGCGGCCTTTATGACCGCTACGGCGAGGCTGGCTTGAGCGCTGGCGCAGGCGACATGAACAGCGTTAACTTAGAAGACATCTTCGGCAGTTTTGGTGATATCTTCGAGGGTATGTTCGGCGGCTTCGGGCAGCAACAAAGCGGCCCTCGCCGAGGAGCCGATCTGCGCATTCGCGTCCCCGTAAGCTGGCAGCAGGTCATCGATGGCGCCGAGCGCAGCCTCAACATTCCTCGTCACGCTTACTGTAAAAACTGCGAGGGCTCGGGTTCCAATAGCAAAGCAGCAGCAAGCGTTTGTCCGAACTGCCGAGGCAGCGGTCAAACAGCGGCTCGCCAAGGTTTTTTTGTGATGGCCAACCCGTGCAAGCGCTGCGCCGGTCAAGGGCATATCATCAGCGACCCCTGCTCACCTTGCTCGGGCTCGGGGCGCGTCCGGCAAGAGGCCACGGTTGAAGTCGAGGTGCCAGCTGGAGTGGGTAGCGGAATGCAATTGCGCCTACGCGGCGAAGGCGAATGCGGTGACGCTGGCCAAGCGAGAGGTGATTTGCTGGTCGTATTTCAAACGGAAAACCCGCCCAATGGCTGGGAACGCGACGACAAAGATTTGCATCGTTTGTTACCTTTAGCGCTCACAGATGCCGTTCTCGGAACGACCCTGGAAATCGAAGGTCCTCGCGGTAAGCTCAAATTAAAAATACCCGCCGGCGCTGGAGAGGGTGATCAACTGCCTTTGCGCAACGAAGGCCTCGACGATGTTAATGGGGGACGGCGAGGTCAGTTGCTGTTTCACGTCAACTTGCAAGTGCCGCGCAAATTGAGCCGAAACCAACGAAAGGCTTGGGAAAAACTGCGCGATATTTAGGCGCCGAAAAGACGCCCCAGCCGCAGACCTGCCACCATGCACAGCAAACCGCCGAGCAAACTGGTCACGGCATAAACGCTCGAAGCAGCCAAGGATTTGGCGCTGACCAATTCCAAGATAAATGTCGAATAGGTGGTGAGCCCGCCGCAAACGCCAGCCGCTGCGAAAAGAAAAAGCAACGAGCCGGGCCTTAGGAAGCTCATCAGCACACCCAGCGCCAAACAACCGATCAAATTAGCGGTCAGCGTACCGAGGGGCAGCATCTCTGGCGTATTAAAGCTGCTCAGTCGCCAACGGGCCAGGGCTCCAAGCGCACCGCCGAGGGCCACCACAGAAGCTTGTTTTAGAAGCATTTTTTACCTCTCGCCGTAAGTCGCCTGGTAAGGAAAGCAAGAGCTAGAGGGCAGAGCTAGCCACTGTCAACTCGGCTGATCAACCTTTACCACTCAGAACTGGAGAAGGCCGTATTTTCCTGCTATGGTGCCTTTGCACAGAGCTTCGGCTCTCCAAGGAGGTTTAATGCAGGAACATGAGTTCGCTGTTGGTGATCTTGCGGTTTACCCGGCTCACGGTGTCGCAAAGGTCGAAGCTATCGAATCGCGTGAATTAGGCGGCCAAGAGTCGACCTTTTATGTCCTGCGCGTACTCGACAACAACATGCGCGTCATGGTGCCGATCACAAAGTCGGTTCAAGTTGGCCTGCGCACTTTGGTCGGTGAAGACGAGATCGAAGCGGTCTACGAAATCCTGCGCACCCGCGAGCTCGCCGTCGATCGCACCACATGGAACCGCCGGCAGCGCGAATACACCGAAAAAATCCGCACCGGATCGATCTTCGAAGTCGCAGAAGTGATGCGCGACCTCTGCTTGCTGCGCACCGGCAAAGACCTAAGCTTTGGCGAACGCAAAATGCTCGACACAGCGAAAGGCCTACTGCTTAAAGAGTTAAGCGTCTCTCGCAACATCGACCCGGCGATTATTGAAGAAGAATTCGACGAAATCTTTGTCGATGTCGACCCATCCGTCCTCGGCTGAGTAAGTCATCGCTAGGCAAACAGCGGAGCGCTTTGGCGTTCCGCTCTGTTTTTTTGAACTGCGTTTGCCACTAGGGTTAGGGCGTGCAAACGCCTGCCTATGAACGTTTCAGCCTGGGGCATCGTAGCCGCCGCCGGTAATGCTCAGCGCTTCGGTGCTGACAAACTATCCGTACCTTTGGCAGACGGTAAAACGGTGCTTCGCTCCGCCTGTGATGCGCTGCTCGCCGGCGGGGTTGAAGGACTCGTCATCGTCGGCTCCCCCGGTCCCCACCACCAACTCGATGCTCTGGGGTCGCGGTTATATGCCATCGTACCCGGCGGGTCGACGCGCAGCGAAAGCGTCGCTGCCGGGCTAGCGGCACTGCCCGAATGTGCTCAACTCGTGGCGGTTCACGACGCTGCACGCCCCTTTGTCGCCCCCGATTTGGTGCAACGCTTGATCGACGCAGCCAACGAATTCGGCGCCGCGGTGCCCGTGTTGCCCTGCGTCGACACCATCATTGAAAGCGCTGATGGTGGTCTGATTAAAAGCTTTGACCGGGCTAAAATGCGGCGCGTGCAAACGCCGCAAGTGATGCGCCGAGAACTGCTCCAAGAACTTCTCCAAGAAGGCAGCGCCAGCGATGAATCAAGCGTGCTGATCGCGCTCGGGCACCAGGTAGCAGCCGTTACAGGCGACGAAAGAAATATTAAAGTGACTCTCCAAAGCGACCTGCCCGAACCCCCTCGAATCTTTGTAAGCGGCAGCGGTTTTGATGTACACCGCTTCGACCCCGAACGCCCCTTGATGCTCGGCGGGGTGCTCATCCCAAACGAGCCCGGGCTCGCCGGCCATAGCGACGCCGACGTGCTGCTGCACGCTTTGGTCGATGCGCTGCTCGGCGCTGTTGGAGCCGGCGATATTGGCGAGCATTTCCCCCCTAGCGAGGAGCGTTGGCGGGGGGCTGACTCGAGCCTTTTCGTCACAGCGGCTATGCAAGAACTGCAGCGCGTCGGCGCTCGTTTGGAGCATGTCGATTTAACGCTCATCGGCGAACAACCGCGCCTGACACCCCACAAAAACCACATACGCGAGTATTTGAGTGAATTGCTCAAGCTGCCCCCGACTCGAATCAACCTTAAAGCGACGACCACCGAAGGCTTGGGGTTTACCGGTCGCGGCGAAGGGCTTGCGGCGCAGGCGATAGCGAGTCTATCGCTGCCCGCCGATGAGGAGCGATGATGAAGCTTTGCCCGGGCTGCCAAACAGAATTAAGCCAAGACGACAGCGCCTGCGAAACTTGCGGGATGCGCTTTGACCAACAAGAATTACAGATCGACTGGGATGCCATTGAGCGCACCAAGGCGCGCCAAAGCCGCCCCGTCACTCAAAAGATTATGCCGGCGCTGATGTGGGGGGCATCGCTCGCTATGCTATTTTGGTTGGCCACCCCCTATGTTGCAGTCAGCGAATACATCATTAAAAATGATCCCATAATCGACCTACGCCAACACTTGGCCAAGCATCATGCCTTTCCTAAAGACGGCAGCTACGTCTCCGCCAAAGAGTTGACCCTCGGTTATAAGGGTGCCGAGTGGAAGCGCGGAAGACGCTTTGCAATGGGTCGCGATGAGATGGTGTATATTCAGGTCATCGGCGCCGTTTGCCCCTACGAAATGCCGCGTGAAGACTGCCATCGAGTCGTCATTGAAATACCGAAAAAAAGCGCTGATTTTGACAATTTCAAGCCGGCCTCGTCGGTTAACGTCGAAGGACGCTTACTGCGCGTAACTCAAACCAGTGAATTTGCACCTTTGATTCCATTCTTAGCCCGCGAAATGCACCTCGACCTCGACGGGGCTTACATCATCGCTCACGGCTTACGCCCAAACATAGACCGGGACTTCTGGATATTTTGGGGGGGTATTTTGTTGATAGCCTTAGTTTTAACCGCCCTGATGTGGCGAGCGACACGCAACTAAAAATATCTACTTAAGCGCTTCTGTAACAGCAAACTTTCCGATACGGGGCAGCCACATTTAATAGACGCACAAAAATGCGCATTAGTTTTTTAGACAAAATGAGTCGGCATAAGCCCGACGAAAGGAAGACACTGATGATGATTCGGAAGTTGGTTATTCTCACAGCCGCAGCAGCGCTCGTCGCCTGCCAAGGCCCCGCCGGAAAAGACGGCATCAACGGCGCCGCGGGCGAAGTTGGCGACCTAGGTGAAACCGGTATCGCCGGCGGTAACGGCAGCGACGGCAGCGACCTTGCGGCACCCGAAGCGGCCGTAGCAGCAGTATCACCAAACGTGCTTCTCGCCGGTCGCAGCACCACGATCCGCGTCGTGGGTTACTTCACCGAATGGAGTGAGACGACCACGGTTAACTTCAGCGATAGCGAAGGTAACCCCCTGGACAGCGTGCAATCCGAAACCATCAGCGTCAGCCCGGTCGGCTTGGTAGTCACCGTGACCGTCGCCGCCGACACCGCACTTGGTGCCGTAGCCATGAACATCGTCAACGGGGACAACACCCTGACCTACGCCCCCGAAGGCGCTCAGGTTGTCG
This sequence comes from Myxococcota bacterium, assembly GCA_028823075.1. Lineage (GTDB taxonomy): Bacteria > Myxococcota > UBA4151 > UBA4151 > UBA4151 > CACGMS01. The sequence continues at coordinate 2,608 of JAPKCE010000051.1, read as the reverse complement.
TAGCGGCTACAGCCGTCTCGGACCAACGCGAGCTACGCGCCGGCGAAGACTTCGACATCATGCTCGAAGTCTCCGAATACATGCGCGGTCCCATTCTCAACACAGAAAACTGTGTGGCGATGTTCGATGTCGAAATGGCTCGTTACAGCCAGTATAAGTTCAACCTCAGGGGTTCTATCCACCCAGCCTCAGCTCTTGGTGATTGCGCCCTGAGCCTGGTGCAGGATGCCGAAACCGACGATGAATGGGTTAGCGCAGGCATCGTGACCATCACCGCCCCTGACGTGATCACCTTCAATGAGGGCAGCCTCAGCGGTGAACTCACCGCCGAACGCCCGTATCGCACCATCGCCATCAGCGCCGCTGCCGGCGATGTGGTCAGCGTACGTCACACCAGTGACACCGACAACGGCTTAGACGGTACCGGCTCCGACATTTATGTCTTTCTCGAGGGCAACCTTGAAGAGATCGGCTACCTCGACGGCGGCAGCGGTTCCTGGTTAGAAGTAGCCAATGTCGAAGCTCGCGAATTGCTTTTCGTGGTCGTCGAAGAACTCGAAGAGGGCGACGAAGCCGTCAGCTTCAACCTGACCGCCATCGTCCCGAACACCGCCATGACCGCGCTGCAAGACGGTGCAACCCAAACTCAGCGTCTGCCGGCAAACGGTGACGGCGTGGTCGAAGCCGGGCGTGCCAGTTGGTACACCATCACCAACGACGCTGCCGTCTGGGCCACCATCGGCTTGGCAGCAACCAACGAAGATGCCCTGCAGTCCGGCATGGTACTCTTCGTCGACGACATGCTTGTCGCCATGGGCACCACCGAATGGGCTGGCGTTCTGCCGGCTGGCGTTACCGTACTCAAAGTTCTCGACAGCGACTACGACGCCGAAGACGGTGTGCTTGAGTTCGCTCTTGAGCTCGGCCGCACTGTACTGCTCGACCTGGACGAGAACGGCGCTGCTAGCGGCACCTTGACCACCGGCAACAACGCCATGATCCTCGTTAACGCCGAAGCGGGACAGGTCACCCATGTGAGTGCCAATAGCGAAGGTAACGAAGCACAACCCAGCGTGTCGGCCATCTGGCGCGGTGCTGCTGAAGCTGTCGCCACCGGCGTCGGCGGCGTCGACGTACCTTCCATCGAAGGCGGCGCATTAATTCTCTCGGTCAGCCTTGACGGCGACCTTGGCGAAGGCGCCGCCTTTACTGTCAACGTGACCAGCAGCGAGCCGATGGCGCTCGACTTGGCCGGTACCGACGGCAGCGCTCCCGAGAATGGTGGACAGTGGTTTGTCGGTGGCAGCTACGGCAACCTCAACTTAGCCCTCACGCCCGGTACCGCAGATCACCTGCAAACCGGCCTGAGTGTTTATAGTGCCACCGGCGCTGAGCTTGCGGCGGTGCAAGCCAACGAGGTCTCAGTCGACGCTCTTATGGGCGGCTTCTTTGTCAAAGTCAGCGATGGTGAATTCGTTGCCGACCAGGATCAAACCTTCAGCCTCGCTGGTTCGATTACTGACCCGGCCATCGACGCTTGTCGTAACGAATCCACCCCCTTATCTACCGAAGCTAATGAAGATATGACCTGGTCGGTAGAGGGTGACTTCACTAACGCCCGCTCGGTGGGCTTTAGTCGGTATAACTTAGTACCTTATATACTCACCATTAGTGAGCCCACAATCCTCGATACCTACCTTGACTCCGACTTCGACTCTCGCCTGGTGGTGCTGCATGGCTGTACAACGACAAGCTTCGGCGGCGGCGAGAACCTAGTCGCTCATAACGATGATGGTAACGATTGGAACGATAACGATCTGGGCGCAGACGGTGGTATTAACGATGCTTTGCTTCCAGCAGGCCAGTATATTGTTGGCGTTGCCACCTACTCAAGTTGGAGCGACGGAGGACCCTACACCCTGCATTATCGCCTCCGCAGCCCGGAATAAGGAGACCGTTATGAAAAGATCCTTCTTATCCTTATTCGTAAGCGCCGCGCTCGTCGCCTGCGCCCCAGGACCTGACGGTGCCAACGGCGCCGCTGGCTTGCAGGGCTCCACAGGCGGCCAAGGTGAACTAGGCGCTGATGGTAACAATGGGGCCGATGCTCCTGCTCGCGAAGGCAACATCGTCTCGGTCACCGGCGGCAGTGTTGTCGCCGGCGGCACGGCTCAGATGCATGTCATCGGGCAGTACACCGAATGGGTCGAAGCTCCTGTAATCACCACCGAATATGAAGGCCTCAGCCTTGCGGTGGCGATTAACAGCCCGGTCAGTATGACCATCACCATCAGTGCCGCGGACGATGTGCGTGGCGGCGAAGCCAACTTGGTTATGGGCGAACTTCAATTGCCGAAAACCATCGTGGTTATTCCGGCTGCGAGCTTTGTCTTTGACGACGAGCAGAGCAACCCACTGCGCCCCGGTCAGACCTTTAGCGGTACCATTGTATTTGCTCCGGGCTTTGGCTTGGCGGGCAACATGGTTATTCGAACCAGCGAAGTCGAAGATGGCCCTGAACACGTGGTGTTCACCGACGTCTCGCTTGAAGGTGGTATCGACCGAGGCTTCACCGGTATCGCCGTCGATGGTTTCATCTCCCCGAGCG
>JAPKCE010000579.1 GCA_028823075.1 Myxococcota bacterium | reverse complement strand
GATCCCCTCACCGAGATCATGCGAAGTGACACTGCGAACCTTAATAATTTCGCGGGTCAGCGTTTTTTGTAAACTACCCTTGGTTCCCTTGCGACGAATATGCACTGTGACGTCGGAGCCGGGCGCACCGCGAAGCAGATTCACCGCCTCTTCGAGGGTCATGTTTTCAGTGGTCTCTTCGTTAATCTGAACGATCTGGTCGCGCGCCCGCACTCCCGCTCGACTCGCCGGTGTCCCGGGGATCGGCGAGATCACTGTCAGCCAGCCATCGCGCTGAGAAATAACAATACCCAAACCGCCAAAAGCACCCTGGGTCGACATCCGCATCTCCTCATGAGCCTTAGGAGAAAACATCACCGAATGCGGGTCTAGCGTTTGCAACATCCCGTTCACCGCCGCCAACTCGACCTCGGCTGCCTTGACGCCCTTCGGCAGGTTTCGACCGACAAAGCCAAGCCCCTGACGCAACACCATGTACATTTCCCAAATCGATTCAACCCGTCTCGTATCGCCAGTCCAGCTTTTAGTCCCGATTCGCAGAGTAAGCGATTCGGGCAGTTTGGCCTCATCAACGAGCAGATCGGGGATCAGGTTTTCAACGGCGCGCAAGCTTTCTTTGAGCATGACCCGCGGCTCAAAACGAGAAGGGTCAACATAGTTCTTGGTGAGCTCGAGCACGCTCCAACTGAGCTGCTCCAAACGCAGAAGCCGCTGGGGGTCAGCACCTTTGTCGCTGTGCAGCGATGCTAGTAGGCCACTGAGCACAAGGGCACTGGTTATTTTAACAAACAACAAAGGCTTTTTCCGTTTCTTAGGTGGAGCCGAGCGAACTCGACGACAGGTTGCTGTGACAGTTATAGACTAGCAGGCAAATTTGCAGCCTTCAAAGATTCATTTCCGGCGCCGCCAGGCCCGCCTTGGCATGCTTGGCGCTCATTGCCGTAATACTCGAGGTCGGTAGACGCTTAACGCCGCCCAAGGGTTGAGCAAGACTCGAAAGCCGCGCCAAATGCTCCACCAACTCCATGCGCGCCAGCGCCATGGAAAGATCGGTCCCCCAACTGATGACACCATGTTGAGCGAGCAATGCGACGTTGCATCGACGAGCCGACGACGACAGATTTGTAGTCAAAGATTCATGGCCGGGTTCTGCAAAAGGAACCCAGCCGATTTCGGGTCCCAAACTGACGATGGCCTCGGCCATGAAACAAGGGTCCAAGCGCTGCCCAGCACAGGCCATCGCCGTTGAATATGGCGGGTGAGCATGAATCACCGCGTTCATTTCCGGGCGAGCTTCAAACACAGCGCTATGCAATTGCCATTCGCTAAACAGCTTGTGACGCCCCGTTTTTACGGCACCTTGAGCGTCGATAACGAGCAGGTCGGTGGCGCGCAGGTCGGCTTTGCGAAAAGCCGTTGGGGTGACCAAAAAGTCTCGCCCTGGGCGACGCAAGCTAAGGTTACCGTCGTGGTTTGCCACCCAAGACCGCGCCGCCAGCTCACGGCAGGCATGAAGCATGGTTTGAGTACTCAACTAGCCGACTTCCACAGCATCGACGATGCCAACGATCAACGAGCGGATCGGCGCATTACCGCCGAGCACTTGCCGCACTCCGCTTCCTTCACGCAGCAACAAGACCTGCTCTCCCGGGGCCGCTCCTATGCCGTCGACGGCGATAATATCTTCACCGGCCGCGCTGCGTAGCATCAACAAGGGGTAGCCATCAAAACCGGGATGATGTTGGTCGGCAACGACCGAACCCAACACTTTAGCGATGATCATCGGAACTCCGATCACAATCACTGACAATGCCGATGATCGCCAGATCAACCGGCACAAAAGTCGGCTCGCATGCCAGCGCGGCTTCGCGGCTCCCGACCAAAACGACATGTTCACCAGGCCCCGCGGAGACGGTATCAACCGCTGCTTCCGGCGGGCCGTCGGGAGCCCCGTCATGATCCTCTTTTTGCACGAGAAGCAAACGAGCGCCGCGCAGGTTTTCCACCTTACGGCTCGCCACAACGGTGCC
>JAPKCE010000578.1 GCA_028823075.1 Myxococcota bacterium | reverse complement strand
AAACCACGCGGTGAGCCTACGTGACCGGGACCGTCTGGAAGTAGCTGGAACCCAGGTTGTTTTTTATGGAGACAAACCGGATTTAGCGACGGAGGAGCGCACAGCATTTTTGGCTCAGCAGGTGGTTGCCGACATGCTCGGTTCGATGAGCGGCCAAGAGTCGAGCCCTTATCTGCGCTTCCTCGATGGCCCCGAAGAGGGCGACCGGGTCTTTCTCGATGGCAAAAAGCCTTACCTCATTTTGGGGCGCTCGCCCGACTGCGATGTGATGCTCGATGAGGCGAATGTTAGCCGCCGCCACGCTCGGGTCACGGTGGATTTTTCCGGTATTTGGGTCGAGGATTTAGGTTCAAAAAATGGCATCATCGTTGCGGCTAAGGTCGTGCGAGACAAGGTGCGCCTTCACGACCGTACCGAGGTTCAGGTTGGCGGCGTGCGCATGATGTTCTGCGATCCAGCGAGCGCCTATCTGGGTGACTTAGACCGCTCGGGCGAACAGTTTGAAGCCACGGATGGTGAGGAGTCGCCGGCCGTCGAAGATGAATCAGCTGAGGCGAGCGTGGCGGTGCCGCTATCGACTGGGCAAGATTCAGGCCTACAACTGCCCGTCGACGATGAACCCGAAGAGGCCGAAAGCAAGACGAGCTTGGCGCTTGACGATGGCGGCAATTGGTCGAAATCGATGCCGGCCCTGAGTCAGGCCTCCGAGCCAACTAGGGCCGATGAGGAAGAGGTTTCCGAGTTGACCACCCAGCCTCATGATAAGTTGCTCATAACGATTTTCGTCGGCGCCACAATATTGTTGGCGTCTGTGGTCGGCTTGCTGCTGTTTTAGTCGCTCTCAGCGTCCTTTGAGCAGTGCCTTCGCCTCTTTATTGGCTTTCGAGGAGCGACTGCTCGTGCAGACAGCGTTATTGAGCGCGACCCGCACGTCGGCGAGCGGGTAGCCTTTGGCCAATTGACCTTTGGCGAGGTCCAATTGTTGCCTCGAGAACTCCGCAAATTTGGCGATGGCAGCGCGTAGTTTGGGATGTCGTGGGTTAAGTTTTTTGGTCTGGCTGAAGAATTTGTAGGCAGAGCAAAACTTGTCGCGGCCGGCTGCTTGAACGGCGCGCGCATAATAGGCTTGAGCTCGCGTTTTACGCAGTAAAGCGAAGGTTCCAGTGGCGTTTGGGCTGATGCTGCGCAGTAGTTTAAGACCGCGCTCGGTGACTTTCAGCCCCTGCTTCCAATCATCGCGCCCGGCGGCGCTTTGCGCCATTCGAACAAGGTCTCGAAGTTCACCAAGGTTCCCGTTGTTTTCCAGTTTTTCGGCTTGGCGAACACCACTTGCGGCCAACTCCCGGTTGATGCGAAAAGCCTCGTCGACTCGTCCTTGTCGCAAGGCCAGATGCATGCGTTTTAAAGGGCCAGAAGCGCTTTTACGACGCGCTGGTTTTGCGCGGCGCTTCCCGGTCGCTCGGGTTTTATTTCGCGCCTGGTCCAAGCGGCCCTCAAGCGTGTCTAGAGTTTGGCGGTCCAGACTACTGCTGCGCAATGCTTTGAGAATTCCTTCGGCATCCGTTGTTTGACCCTCGGTCAAGGCGCGGTCGAAGCCCGCAACCGTTTCGCTGACCCTCTCGCTGTCGATACTTGCGTTGAGGGCTTTCGTGCGTTCGGCGAGTTGGGGAGCTGGGTCCATGGTGACTAAGGTTGCCGCAGCATCTTGCATGCGCCCTGCTTTGATAGCTGCTTCCGCTTCGTCGAGTAGAGCGCTCTGTCGGGCCAGGTGGAGAGCGGTTTTACGGTACAAGGGCAGGCGAGGGTGTTTGGGGTCGATGCTACCGACTTTGTCGAATGTTTCGCCAGCCTTTTGAAACTGGCCATCACGAAGATTTTTAATGCCGGAAAAAAACTGGTTCGTAGCCTGGCTGAGTTGTTCTTGGCGGGCCTGAGCGCGCCCCTGGCGAACAAAGAAAACACCAGCACCAACAGCGAAGATTAGGCTGGCGGCGGCCAGCGGAATAAAGCTCTTGAACCTCGACTCAAGACT
>JAPKCE010000577.1 GCA_028823075.1 Myxococcota bacterium | reverse complement strand
ACTGTACAGCCAAGCTGAGGGTACTGCTCCTGCCGAAGAGGGCGGCGACGAAAACGTTGTCGACGCCGAATTCACCGATGCGAGCGAGAACGAAACGTGAGCTTGAGTCAACTTTTGCTTGGAAGGAGCCTGCCGATTGGTGGGCTTTTTCTATTTTTGTCCGCCTGTGCTCATCAAGCACCTCGGCCACCTAGCGCTGCGTCTCCCCTAGCCTGCCCGCAAGGTTGGCAGAGTTGTTTGGCTGAAGACCTGACGGCGCTTGCCCAGGCTAAGCGGCAAGGTCGTGTCAGGCCATGGATGGACGCCCTCGAACGCGCCTTACGGCGCAGCCGTAGCCAGGACACCGGGCTAATTCTAACCTACTTCAACATCCCTCAGGCCCTGATGGACGCAGAGACCGCTGAGCGCCTAATGGCAGCCTTGGCTGTACATGGCGACTCGAGCATTCATTCTCTGCGAGCAGCCTCTTTGTTTCGGCGTATGAGCCGACGACGCTACGCTACAACGCCCGCTGCACCGAGCCTCGGCGAAGTCGAAACCTGGTGGATGGTGTCAGGTTTTGAGAGTCTCCGCGGTGCCGCTTTAGCTCGGGTCGACCCACCACAACGGCGCTTTGACCCACAGCTCAAAGTACCTACCCCCCTCGGCGACCGTTCTTGGAAGAAGGTACGCCGTTCTCGGGGAAAGAGTCTTCTTTACCCTCAGGACTGGACCTTCCCAACGACAAAACGATGCAGCCATTTTGTAGCGGCATTCTCGGTGCCTAAGGGCGCCCAGTTAACTATGCGTGGCGGTGATGAGCGGCGCCTCTGGTTGGACGGTAAGCCTCTGCTCGAAGTCTCAGCGCTGGAGAACCCCCAAACCGAACCGCTGCTGATCGCCGCCGATCTATCCCCCGGAAAACACCAACTCGAAATGCGCAGTTGCCCGCGTTTTGGAGCGGCTGCCTTTCAGGTGCTGGTTCATGACCGGAGCGGTAAACTGCTGCCCATTCGCTCGCTTGATGCCGAGCCACGAGCGCAGCCTTTATCGTCGAGCTTTAGCAGCTTATCGGCTGACCAACGAGCCCAGGCTGCTGCGCAAGAGGTCCAGGAACCCAGTCTGCACCGTTTACTGCGCGCCGCGACGCTGGCCCAGTTGGGGCGCCGACCCGATGCGCTTGCCCTCATGGCCGAAGTTAAAGCACCCAACAATTTAGAGCTGATGTTTACCTTGAGCTTGGCGCAGCGTTCGCGTCGAAAGGAACAGGTCATGGGCTTGGTGATGGCGCTTGGTGACGACCTCCCTGCCCTGGTTTGGCGCGGTCAGACGCTCTTGACTATGCGCCAGCGTGACCGTGCGGCGCAGCTTATTTTGCCTCAAATGGAGCGCTTTGTTGCTGCGGGCCGAAGTGCTCAAATCCTTGTAGGGAGTCTACTCGCCAATCAGGCTCCGACCGGGGAAATTTATCGTTATTGGAAAGCTCGGCACGAGGCCGACCCCCGCTGGACCTTGGCGGTTAACAGGCTTGCTCAAAGCGCTCAGAGTCTAGGTAAGGCAAAGCTTACCAAGAGACTTAAAGCGATCAATGCCGCTGCTTTTCCAGGCGCTGCCGATCTGCTGGAAAAAAAGCGGGATAAAGCGGTTGATGCCAAAGATTACCGGCTGGCGGAGAGCCTAACCAAAGTATTAATCGCCGCAGATGATTTGGATATCGGCAGACGCCTAGCCGCGGTCAAAATTCACCTAACGAAAAATGACTTCTCTCGAGCGATGGAGCTCGCCGAGGGGCTGCTCAACCAGAACCCCTACTCACCGGCGACCTTACGATTCTTGGCGGATCAATACGGAGCAAATTTTGGTGCTGAGCGGGCCGCCCCTTATTTGGCGCGTTTGGCGGCGGTACGCCCCGACCACAAACAGGTCGTGCGCGCCGAGCGCTTTGCCGAGATTCGGCAGCCCGGGCGTGCCCTTCAAATTCCACATTGGTCTCGACCCAGCGAGGCAGAACTGCTGCAACTCGTTAAGCAGCGCGAAACCCATCGCCCCGAACGCGCGGTA
>JAPKCE010000576.1 GCA_028823075.1 Myxococcota bacterium | reverse complement strand
CCATGCCCACCTGCCAAAAGACGTATGTGCAAGTGCCAGGCATCACAAGGGTCAACGACGGCACCAGAATCTTGTTTTCCAAAGCCAACATCGAGGCGCGGCGTCGCGGCGGCGTCGCGTTGCTGCTGCGCATCCATCGGATGCGACACATCGAACAGCGGCACCGACCCATCGCCACCGTCCTGGGAGCCGACGGGAACCTGCGGTGAGCAAGCGACGAAAAACAGTAACGGGAGGAAGGAGCGCATGGCTGCACAATAGATGGTTTCGGGCGTTTGGTCCACAAGTGGCGCGACGAAAAGAGGCAGCAAGAGGACTTGTTCAACGCTCATAACTTCCGTTAGGGCATCAACCGATAAGGAGCATTCATCATGCGTATTCTCAGTCTACTCGCCCTCTTCGCCTTGGCCGCCTGCAGCAAATCCGAGCCAGCCGCCGAAACAACTCCGCCTGCAGCAAAACCTGCAAGCGCTCCAGCTGTCGAGGCTCCCGCCAAGCAAAACACCGATCACGCAGGTCACGCGGGCCACGCAGGTCACGCGGACCACGCAGGTCATAAAGACCATGCTGGGCACGGGCATGAAGGTGACCATGGCCACGCAGCTCACGACAAAGATGCCAAGTGCGTCTGCGCCGAAGGTAAAGCTGGAGGAACCGTTTGGTGCGAAAAATGCGATAAAGGCTTTATCAAAGGTAAAACCAGCAAATGCAAAAGCTGCTGGCAAGGTAAAACCAGCGACAAAGCCGTTTGGTGCGACTCGTGTAAAAGCGGCTACGTCTCCGGCAAACCGATCGACTGCAAAACCTGCTTTGACCACTTAAACGACAAAGGTGCCGCCTGCGCAGCTCATCCCAACGGCCCCGTCGAGCCGGCAGCTAAAGACCACGGCGACCATAAGCACTGAAAGTCCTACCAGGCCCAACCGTAGTTCAGCCCCAGCGTCGGTACGATGATTGGGTCGGCGGCGCCTTTAGGCGAACCCTCGCCGCGTAACCACTGCTGCGCGCCGAGTTGCAACTCGAGCACATTGCGATTCGCTGCCGTGGATTTCCAACCGACAAAGACACCATGAAAGGCGTCCCAAGGCTTGTTTAGCACCTGCTGAGGATCGAGCATGGACCCGAAGCGCATAAGGTTGCCACCGAGCGAAAAGCCGCGATCGAAATTGCCGGAAACGTACAACGCAACTTGACCACCGACACCGATGGTCGCTTTGTCGTGAGGTACAGAATACCCACCGGCAGCCTGAAGCGCTAAGCTCAGCCTGCTAAACAAACGCATCTCGCCTTTAAACTTCGCCAAGCCGACGAGTGCCCACATCGGCGAAGTCGTGAAGGAGAAGACTGTCTTGGCGGTACCGCCGCGACTGTAGGGGCTAGGCGCAAAAAATTTGTTCTGCTGGGAAACGCCGCTGGAACTGCCCGCAGCATAGTTTTTAAACCGGCCTGCGTTCGCTTGGTTTGGGAAAAGTAACGTGGCGGCACAGAGCAAGGTCAGAAAGCGCATAAGCTTCATCCTCTTTGATTTATAGTGAGGCTTGGATCGCTCCGAAGTCCCCTCTTATTCATGTCTATTTTGCGAGCAGTTCGTCGACATCGCAAGCAAATCCTAAAAACACCGGCTCTGGACAGAGCAGCACGCCAAAAACCTCGCTTACCTTGCGCCGCGCAAACGCTGCTAGCGACAGCAAGTCGGCCGCTTGGGCTGAGCCGCGGTTGATCAATGCTAGACAGTGGTTGCTCGACAGACCGGCGTGACCATGAATGTAGCCCTTGCCGAGCCCGGCCCGCTGCATCAGCCAAGCTGCTGACAGCTTGTAGCCCCCGGCTTGCGCCCAAAACGGCATCTCGCTGGTGTCGATCCCGGCAAGAAGAGCGCGCTGGCGCAGCATCGCCAAGCCCATATCGTCAACCTGCGGGTTGAGGAAAAATGAACCGGCGCTGCGGTGGTTCGGGTCGCTCGGGTCGTAGAGCATGGACTTACTCGCGCGCAATTCAAGAACCGCCGCGCGCACCTGCTCTGGAGTGTCAGCTTCGCCGTC
>JAPKCE010000575.1 GCA_028823075.1 Myxococcota bacterium | reverse complement strand
TTTAAGGTGTCGAGATACTGCGATAGGCGAAAATTATAGCCGTCTTGCTCCATGGCGCTTCGATCGACCCGCACCCTCGACACCCCAGTTTTCGAATTGCGCACCGTCACGATAACGGTGGGATGCATTTCGCGTTTCTCCAGTTCCGCTTCACGCTGATCAGCGCTCCAGTTGCTGTCGACTTGCAGACTCGAGGCGCCGCCGAGGGGTTGGGCACGGAACATACAAGCGCTGCTGAAAAGCAAGGGAGCGATGAGCAGAAGAAGCTTCATGGACGATTCCTTAAATGTTGGCCTGAGCGAGTAGATACGCTTCGATAAAACCGTCAAGATCACCATCGAGAACCGCCTGAGGCTGGCTGACTTCATGCCCGGTGCGCAGGTCTTTGACCATCTGATAGGGTTGCAGCACGTAGCTGCGAATCTGCGAGCCAAAGTTGATCTCGCCTTTATCACCGGCGATGGCATCGGCCTCGCTGCGCTTTTTCTGTTCTTCGAGGGCATAGAGTTTAGCGGTGAGCATCTTCATGGCCTTGGCGCGGTTCTTATGCTGACTGCGCTCCTCCTGGCAGGCCACAACCGTGCCTGTGGGGATATGCGTCAAGCGAATCGCCGAGTCGGTTTTGTTAACGTGCTGACCGCCAGAGCCGCTGCTTCGGTAGGTGTCCACGCGCAAGTCGGCGTCGTTGATCTCGATGGTGATGGAGTCGTCGATCTGTGGCGTCACTGAGATGGCGGCAAAAGAAGTATGACGCCTAGCGCTGGAGTCGAAGGGGCTGATGCGCACCAAACGATGAACTCCAGTTTCGGCCTTTAAGTGGCCGTAGGCGTAATCGCCGTCGATCTGCAAAGTGGCACTTTGCACCCCCGCTTCTTCGCCTTCTTGGAACTCCAAGATGGTCACTTTCCAGCTTTTACGGTCGGCGTAGCGCGTGATCATGCGGTACAACATGCCCGCCCAGTCCATGGATTCGGTGCCGCCAGCGCCCGGTTTGATCTGTACATAGGCCGAGGCTGGATCATGCTCACCCGAGAGCATGCGCCGGAACTCAATCCCGGAAATGGATTTTTCAAGCCCTGCCATCTCCGAATCGATGACGCCGAGATCATCGTCGTCGCCTTCCTCTTCGGCCATCTCCAGCAACTCACCCGTATCGCTTAAAGCGTTTGTGAGCTTGTCGAGTTCGTCGATCTCTTCGGCTACGCGCGTGCGGTCTTGGTTGGTCTTTGCAGCCTCGTCGGGCTTATCCCAAAAAATCGGCTCGGCGATTTGCGCGTCGAACATGAGCAAACGCTCACGCTTCCAAGGTAGGTCGGCTGCGTGCACCAAAGCTTGCAGCCTTTTTTTTAGATCGGCGACTCGATCACTGCGCTCGCTCATACCGCTTCCCCTTGCGCAGCGGCGCTAACATTTTTGCGCCTTTTTAGCCCAGCGAAGATGAGCAGACCGGGGGCGATAAGAAGAATCAGCAATCCGGGAATGCCACGGGTAACCACCCAGGGCGTATCGATCACCGGCAGAGGGATTTTTGAGACCGTCGCAGAGACTTTATCCAGTTCGCTGAGATCGTGACTCCAGCCAGCAGGATCGAACCAACCGCTGATGCCGCTGTTGGCTGCCCGCACCACGCTCAGCCCCGTTTCGATGGCGCGAAACCGATAGAATGCAAGGTGCTGCCACGGGCCCGAGGTTCTTCCGTACCAGGTGTCGTTGGTGGGATTAACCAGCAGTTCAGCGCCAGCGAGGCGAAGTTTTAGAGGAATCTCGGGGAACACGCCCTCATAGCAGATCAGCCCACCGATTTTAGCCACGGATGTCTCCACCGGTGCTATCTTTTCGGCGGGTTTCATGCGCCCAGCAATGGGCACGAGTTGGCGAATACCCAGCAAACCGAGCAGCGACTCACCAGGAACGTATTCGCCAAAAGGAACGAGATTATGCTTATCGGCGCGCCCGAGCATTTTCATTTCCGGGTCCAGCGCCAGCATGGAGTTATGCATGGAATAACCAACGCATTGAGCGTCGCGGCACGTTGCACCACG
>JAPKCE010000574.1 GCA_028823075.1 Myxococcota bacterium | reverse complement strand
AAGGCACTTCTCGCACCGGCCCAAATGGGGCTGCCTCCAAGCCTAGCCCATGTGGGCGCCTTATGACGCCAGGGAATTTTAAGGTCTGGGCCACCACGCGCCATTCGGTGACCGGCAAATCATCGAGCAGCACCAGAACCAACTGTAGCTCAGGATGTTTCTTTTTAGCGAGGGCCAGCGCATCGAGCATCGCCAAACCGCGACCAGACCAACTCGGGCTGATCAGCAATAGGCTAGGTTTGGAGTCCACGGCAAAGCTCAGTTGGAACCCCGAGGCCTGCTCACTACTGTGGGAACAGGCGAGGACCAAAGTCAGCAATAGGGGCGAGCAGATCGCGCGCAGCACTTATCCGGCGTCGGCTGGAGTTGGGCCAGGTACAACCGAGGCGTCGCTCGTTGGCGTGCCTGCTTCGAGGCCAACGTCGGAAGGGTTAAGCCCTGCATCAGACAAAGTGCTGCCCTCCGAATCACCGACGACGCGAAAGCTAACCGAGGCTCCGTCGCTGAGACTTTCGCCTCCCCATTCTGTCTGATTGCCCAACTGATCCCAGGCCCAGAGCAAGAAGGTCACTTCATCGCCCGGCTGCAAACCGGCCAAAGCTTCGGCGCTCAAACGAGCTGCAGGCGGATCGACCGTTGCGGCTTCGAGACCCGGTACACCCCATAAACCATCACTGCTCGTTAGGCGCGCCAGAACCAACTTCAGGCTCTCGGTACCGTTGATCGAAAGCACAAGGCCGACACCCTCAATGCGGTTCGGTCCCGTCACCTCGGCGATGATGGTGTAGGGCCCGGGCGCGGCAGTTTGCCCACTAGGAGCGACCACAGACAAGAAACAGGGCGCATCAAGTGGGCAATTGGGGTTAACTGCATGGGGGTCTCGAGCCACACAAGAAAGGGTGAAAATAGTTGAAAGAGCTAGAAACTTAAATCGCGAAAGCATGGTCTCACGACCTCCCGTTTGGCGCCTCAACACAACCGAGCAACAGAGCGGTTTTCGCGCCGATGACAGCACTGTACAGGAGACGGGAGAACAGTGCACCTTCGCATCGCGCAAGGCAGGGGTTTAATGTCAGGTTTGGATTCACAGCATGGGCGCGTCAGCGAAGAAACGCCGCGCCTCCTTGCCCTCGAACCCCTAATCAAAGGGGCGCGCGTTCTGTGGGTCGGAGCGGCGGCGGAAGAGTCACTCGAATGGATGCATCGCTTGGGAGCTTCCCGAGTAAGCATCGTCGGCGCCAGCGTAGCGAGCGGCCTACGCGCCGATGTCTATCTGGAGCCCGATGGCTTAAGCGCCGTACCGAGCGGCCGCAGTGACCTGATTATTTTCGATGATTTTGCGGCGCGTTTGGCTGCGTATCCGGATCTGTTCACCGATGTCGATCGCCTGTTGTCGCCGAAAGGTAAAATCATTGGCGTTCTTCCCTCTGTCGGCGAGCATGTCGGAGTTGATATGCTGGCTCACTGCGAGGCTGTTCGCCGGCTGAGCTATGGAGAGGTCATCTCCCAACTCGAAAGCCATTTCGAGCATGTCATCGCGGTGGCTCAAGTCCCCCTACTCGGTTACCTGATCACGGGTACGAGTGATGACCGGTCGCTGCAATTCGACGGCCGCCTGGCCGATCTCTCCGATGAGCCACCGATCTACCATCTGGTCGGAGGCTTTCGCGAAGTTCCCCCACCGCTCAACAATCGAATCGCCACCTTAAGCTTTGACAGTCTCAGCGACCGAGTCGGGCAGGTTGTGGCCTCGCTATCCCAGCAGTCGGCGACAACGAAACTCGAGGCTAATCGTGCCTTAGCGGATCTAGAAGAAAGCCTTGAAGCGCTGCAAAGGGAATATTCGGCTGCTCAAATCGAGGCGAGTTCAGATAAAAAAATAACGCAACAGACCGAGCGCGAACACGAAGCTTTAAAGGCGCGGTTTAACGAACTCGAACACCGCTTGGTAAGCGAGAAGAAACGACTACAAAATGAACTGAAAAAGAGCCGGGAAAGACTCACTGATGCTCAAACCCTCGGTTCTAGCGAAGGCGAAAAGTCGCTTG
>JAPKCE010000050.1 GCA_028823075.1 Myxococcota bacterium | reverse complement strand
GACGCAGCATCGTTCGCTGCTATCGTCGCTGCCGCTGCCAACAGCCGGAATTAGAGGAGATAATTCGTGAGTACATTTCTGACCATTCTTCATGTGGTAATCTGCTTTGTTCTGATCGCCGTCGTGTTGCTGCAAAGCGGTCGCGAAGGCGGTGGTGATATCGGCGGCGGCGGCGGTGGCGGTGGTAAGCCGGTACAGTCGGGCAACGCCTTCATGGAACGTTTGACCAGCACCATGGCAGTGTTTTTCATGATCACTTCCATCGTTCTCGCAGCGCAGGGCGCCGGTAGCTCGGTGATGGCAGGTGAGGCTCAAGATGCGCCGGCCGGGGTCACCGCCCCTGCTGAAAACAGCGAAACCGAACTCGGTAACGGGGCTGAAAAAGAAGCCTCGGAAGCAGTGCCAAATGAAGCTGCCAAGGAAGACAAAACTGCGGCCCCTGCTGAAGAGGCCAAGGAAAATTCCAAGGAAGAATCGAAAGAATAGAGGAAAGCCTCTTTTGGGTGTGGGTTAGGGTTGACCGACTCGTTTGCTTTCCCTAGAGCCCGCTCCGCCTGCCGAGGTGGCGGAATTTGGTAGACGCGCTAGATTAAGGATCTAGTGGGGAATACCCGTGAGGGTTCGAGTCCCTCCTTCGGCACCAAAGAGGACGCAGCAATGCGTCCTCTTTCCGTTTTTGTCCGCAACGGGTAGCGAGCAGCCATGATGAAAACAAACCGCAGACAATTCGCCGCCATTCTTGCCCTTAGCGTCAGCATGGCTTGTGCGACCACTGGACCCTCAGTTCCGGTGCCGCCGAACATCGCTGATGGCTTGAACCTCGAGCCGCATAGCGCTGACCAGCGCGCTTTGAGTGAGTTGCTTATCCAGCTAATTCAGGCCGACACCTCGAACCCGCCGGGTAACGAGGGCGCCGCCGTGGCTGTGCTCGCGGCCTTCTTTAAAGCTCACGACATCCCCACCAAAACCATCAGCGCGCCAGGTCTCGAAGACCGGCCTATCCTTATCGCCCATCTCAAAGCAGCTCGGCGCTTTAAAAAGCCGATGGTGTTGCTGGGCCATACCGACGTGGTCCCGGCCGACGCCAAGGCTTGGAAAAATGGTATTAAACCCTTCGGAGGCCGTCAACAAGACGGGTATATTTGGGGGCGCGGTGCGCTAGACATGAAGGGTATGCTGGCTGTCGAAGCCATGAGTTTGGTGCTCATCAAGCGCCACTTTATGGATTCGAAATCACATAAACTTGAGCGCGACCTGTTTTTTGTAGCCACCCCCGATGAAGAGGATCAGGGCCTGGGCGCGCAATATGTCGCCGACAATATGGAAAAGCTGTTCGGCGATCGTCCAGAGATGATCATCAATGAGGGCGGTATCGGTCTGCGCAACCTCATCATCCCCGGTCAGGACCTCTGGGCGGTTAGTGTGGCCGAGCGCGGTAACGTGTGGGTCGAAGTTACCGTTAAAGGGGATACGGGGCATGGCAGTCAGGCATGGGGCGGTTTCGCATCACAACGACTGATCGAAGGTCTGACGCGATTGCGCGAGTCGCCATTTCCCATCCGCCTGAACCCGGCGACTTTGGAGATGTTGCGTCGCGCGGCGCCGGCAGCGGGTCTGCCCAAGAGTTTCTTTATGAGTCGAGCGATGTTCGTGAAAGGCGCGCTGTCGAGTCAGCCAGCAACCAACGCGTCCGTGCGAAACACCTGCATCGAGACGGCGCTGCAGGCCGGAGGCCCGCGCCCCAACGTGATACCACCCAAAGCGACTGCCATGCTCGATTGCCGCGTGCTTCCCGATGAGGATCCTCAAACGATGGTCGAGGCGCTGCGCGTTCGGTTGGCCATCGAGGGCGTTGAACTGAAAGTGCGCAGCATGCGCCCGGGCAGCCAAAGCGTTTGGACCAGCCCTTTGTTTGGAGCCTTTGAGAGGCATCTCCCCGCCGACGGTAAACAGGTCGTGGTGCCGGTGGTCAGCCCCGGAAGCACCGATTCAGCTTGGTTTCGTGGCAAGGATGTCCCGTATGTTTACGGCATTTTACCCTTTATGATCGACGTGCAAGAACTGAAGACCATTCACGGTCTCAACGAGCGCATCGCCGAATCCGAACTGCATGCCGGCTTGGGTAGGATGGTGCGCATTATCGCAGACGTCGCGGGCACCTTGCGGCCTAAGTTCAAGGACTAGCCGATGCGTTTACCCCTTCTTGTCCTGGTTCTTTTCGCAGCGCTCCCGGCGCAGGCTCAATACGCTCCTAATTCAACGGGCATTGGGCTGATGGCGGTTCCCGGAAACGAGACTCTGCGCTTGGACCCTCAGTTGGGCATCGGCCTAGGGGGGACTCGGCAGATCGGTGTTGGCAGTTGGAGTTGGATGTACCGCGGCGTGATCGCCGTGACCCAGGCCGTCGACGACCCAAGCCGCGCCACCTTAATTCCGGCATGGGTGAGCACCGGGCTACGCTACGATCTGAGCGAAGACCGGCTGCGTCCCTTTGCCATTCTCAGTGGGACTTACTATCAATTGACGAACCCACCCGCTGGATTTACGGCGGGAGTCTATATGGCGGGAGCGGGTTTGCGGCTTGGCGTCGAGCAATATTTGGCCACCGAGATTAGCGTCCAGTTCGATGTTGGAGGGTCGTGGTTCTTACAGCTCGACAGCGCCGACCCTCTTATCGCTGATGCCGTGCTCGGCCTCAAAGTGCATTATTAGGAGGGCAGATGGCCATTTCTGAGAGTCTTGTTAAAAAGCAGTTAGTCCGATTTCAAGACGAGTTGTTTGACCGCGGTTTGAGGCTCACGAAACAGCGCGAGTCCATTTTTTGCATGGTTCTACGCAGCGGGGACCACCTGAGCGCTGAGGACCTGCATCGCAAAGTGCGCGATGAGAACCGCAGCATCGGTTTTGCGACCGTGTATCGAACCTTGCGCTTGTTGGTGGATGTAAACCTCGTTGAAGTACGTCAGTTCGGCGACGGTGTTCAGCGCTACGAGAGCGCCGCGGGAGACCATCATGACCATATGGTCTGTTTAGATTGCCGCAAGGTCTTTGAGTTTGAAAACGACGAGATCGAGCGCCTCCAGCATCAAGTCGCCGAGGGGCAGGGCTTTGAAATCGCTCGCCACCGTCTCGATCTGTACGTCCGCTGTCGTCGGGCGAACTGTCCGAATATTCGGAAACCGCTCTAGTTTCCGCTCTTCGTCGGCAGAAGCTGTTTGCAGCGAAAGCGCGTCGGCGCTATGTTACCATCCTCAAGGAGAAGCCAATGCGCCTCTTAGTCCCGTTTTCGTTTGCTATGACTCTACTTTTCGCCGTGCCCTCTCAGGCGCAGCGTCAACTCAAAGTGGAGAACATGAGCGCTAACAACTGCCGCGTGATCGATCACAACACCATCACGGGCGATGACAGCGGTGGTATCGCCGTCTCCTCGGATAAACTCTACTATAACGGCGATACCGGCACCGGCCAATTCAACCTAAACGACCTCGGCGGCGGGCGGCGTTTAGGCCGTAATTACTCGCTGATTAGCAACTTAGCTAACGGTAAGGTCTATGCCTTGTGGAACCGCCAAGCGAACAGCGCTGTGTCAACCTCGACCAGCTATGCCGGCGGCACTTTTGACGCCCTAAAAGAGCTCGACGCCAACTTGAGCCCAACCAATACCACCATCAATTTGTCGCAAGGCATCACCCTGACTAGATCCTATTCGACCACTGGGCATCTGCTGCTTTCTGGTTTTCACGCGATGGGTATTGGCACCTACCAAGGGCGCTTTTATGTTGTCGATTTTAACACCGGAGAGGTGACTGATGTCGGCCCTCGCGGTGGTGTTCGCGCTTACCAATGTGAAAGCTGGGCCAAGTGGGGCGTGCTCGAGTACTTTGACAACAATTGGTTCGCTCTGTTTCGCACCTACGGCGCGCAGAGCATCTCTCGGGTGGCTATGGGCACGGGTAACGGTGGGGCAGTTTTCAACTTCCAGCGCTTGTCGGATATGTGTTCCATTACCGTTTCGCCGGATCAGCAGCGTTGGTATTTTCACCACGAAGGCGGCAGCCAATTTGGAGGCTCGAGCGAAACGGCGGGCTATTGCGGCGCCACGATTGTTACGAACTCGGCGCCCGAGTGGACCCTGCCTGAGCCGATGGATGTTTACGCCGGGCAGATGATTCGCGCCAACGTCAGTGTGGTCGAACTCGACGGTGACGACATGACGGTTTCGGTTAGCGGAATGCCCGATGGCGCCATGTGGAATCAGCTTGCTGGCAAGTTTCGTTGGCAACCCACGGTAGCCGATGCAGGTGAACATACCATCCGTTTCACGGCCACCGAGATTCGTGACGACGGTGACGATGCCCTGATTGGCACCGCCAATTTGGTTATCAACGTCATCGCCGTCGATGCCCCTCCTCAGTTCACTTCCGTGCCCCCTCAGGCTGCTGTTTCTCAAGGCGATGTTTTTGTTTACGAGCTCTTCGCTGTTGACCCAGAGGCTGCCGGCGAGGTCACTTACGGCCTGATCGACGGTCCCGCTAATATGGTCGTTGAGGGCAACACCTTGCGCTGGCAGGCCGACATTCATCCCGGCGAAGAGGTCCAGGTTCGTGTGTTCGCAGCGGATGTCGACGGAAATCGCGGTTATCAGAGCTTCGCTATTGGCGTGGACACCCATCCCCAAGCTCCCGTCGCTGTGATCGTGCCGCTTGACCAAGAGGTTGCGCCTGGTCGTATTCAGCTCAACGGTGTGCCCAGTTACGCCATGGGCGATAGGACACTGCGCTTCTCTTGGCGTCTCGTTGAGTATCCCGATGGGATCACACCTCCTCCTGTCGAAGGCTCGAACACGGCAACCGCTAAGGTTTTGTTGCGTCAAAAGGGTATCTATAGCTTCGCATTACAGGTCAACGATGGCGAACTCGATTCGGCGTCGGTGTTTGTACAAGTGAGCGTTATTAATGTCGCTCCAGTCGCTGTTGTGGGTGATGATGTCACCTTCACGTTGAGCGAAGGCAACGAAACCGATCTGCTGCTGGACGGCTCGGATTCCTACGACGCTAACACTGAGGATTCTATCGACTGCATTTGGGCGCAAACGGCTGGGCCGTCTGATCTTCAAATCGAAGATGCCAACGCTTTGGTCACCAACTTTACTGCCACGGCACCCGGAACTTACACCTTTTCGCTGACCTGCAGCGATGGTTCACTCGAAAGTGAGGCTGCCAGCGTCAGTTATATCGGCAGCGACCCGAACACGGGTGGTGGACGACCGCCCGCGCCGCCCGTGCCAGACGACAGTTGTAGCGCGACGGGTGTTTCGACTTGGCTGCTCTTCGGGCTGGTGGCGCTGCGCCGCCGCCGCTCTTGTCGCTCGACATCGAAAAACGCATAAGCGCCCCAAGTCGATTGAACTCGGCCGTAAAGGGAGATCATGGCGGGGCATAGCAAATGGGCCAACATCAAGCACCGCAAAGGGCGCCAAGACGCTAAACGGGCTAAGTTTTGGACCAAGGTTCTTCGCGAGGTTCAAGTCGCCGCTAAACTCGGGGGACCCGACGCCGAGTCGAACCCACGCCTGCGAGTCAGTTTGGTTGATGCCCGCAACCACAACATCCCTAAGGATACCATCAAGCGAGCGATCGAAAAGGGCGCCGGCATGCTCGAAGGCCAAGATTTCGTTGAGCTTGTTTACGAAGGTTACGGCCCTGGCGGTATCGCCATGATGGTTGAATGTTTGAGCGATAACCGTAACCGAACCGCGGCAAATGTACGTTCGATTTTCGCCAAATCCGGCGGTAACTTGGGTGCTGAGGGTTCAGTGGCTTACCTGTTCACGAAACAGGGTAAGATTTGGTTCGATGCGGGGGACACCATCGATCTGGACAGCCTCATGATGGGCGCTCTCGAAGCCGGCGCCGAAGACGCTGAAGAAGAAGAGGGCGGACTCGAGATTACCTGCGGCGCCTACGACATCCCTTCCGTGCAGGAAGGACTGGAGAGCGAGGGGTTTGCGCCCAGTCGCTCCGAGGTGGTGCAGGTTCCAGCGACGACAATTATCGTCGATATCGACACCGCCCGCAAGGCGATGAAGCTGATCGATAAGCTCGAAGATGACGACGATGTTCAGCGCGTAAGTTCGAACCTCGAGCTTACTGATGAGGTCGCGCTAGCTCTTAGTGAATTGTGAGCAAGCAACGCCTCATAGGCTTTGACCCCGGCTCCCGACTTTGCGGTTGGGGCGTGATCGATTGCACCGGCCGCAAGGTTGAGCATGTCGACAATGGGGTGATCGTGCTTCCCGCGAAGAAGCCGCTTAGCGAGCGTATTGCGCTACTACTACCGCGTGTCCAAGAGTTGATCGAGGTCTACAAGCCCGATCGCGCCGCCGCCGAACAGATCATTTTTGTGCATAATGTCCGGACAGCTGTTGCTTTGGCGCAGGTGCGTGGCGCGCTGGTTGCTGTCTGCTCGCTGGCCGGTTTGAGCATGGACGAGTATGGCCCAACCGAAGTTAAAAAAGCGGTTACGGGGCGCGGCAGAGCCGCCAAAGAGCAAGTCGCTGAGATGGTGATGCGCCTTCTGGGTTTACCTGAAGTGCCGCAAGAAGACGCTGCCGATGCTTTGGCCGTTGCACTGGCTGGAGGTTTACTTTCCGGGCAGCCGAGCGTCGCGCCGCGGGTGGCGAGCGGGCGTGGTGGCGGCAAGGGGAGGAAGGCCTGGGAAGCTCTGGTGCGTGAGCGCGGGGCAGGTTCCTAGTTGCACACCCAAGCCCCTTGCCCGAACTCCTCACCTGGCCTATTTCGGGTGCAGGAGTCTTTATCGTGATTCGTTTGCTCGAAGGTCAGCTTCGCCACCGCGGCGCCGACGCCGTGGTTCTATCTTGCGGAGGCGTCGGGTATCGCGTGCGTGTTCCTGTGCCTTTGCTCGCCAAACTTGGTAGCGTCGGCCAAGCCGCCTTGCTTTGGATTCACACCCAGGTTCGTGATGACGCCATCTCTTTGTTTGGTTTTGAGGCGCATGAAGACCTTCAGCTTTTCGAGACCTTGATCAGCATCAATGGTATTGGCGCAAAAATCGCTTTGGCGATGATGAGCACCCTTTCGACGCGCCGGTTGGTACAGGCTGTGCGCGGCGAAGACATGGGCACGCTGACTTCTGTTCCAGGCATCGGCAAACGCAGCGCCGAGCGCCTGATCGTCGAGCTTCGAGATCGCCTTGGAGTTTTCGTCGGTGGCAGCGACAAGCTCAGTAGCCATGCGCCGGTGAGCCCGATCGAAGCCGATCTGCAGAGCGGCTTGACCAACCTTGGCTTCAAACCCAAGGCGATCGCCGCCGCCGTCGAGGCCGTTCTCAAGGACGACCCTGAAGGTGATTTGGGTGATCTTCTGAGCGCCGCAATTGCGCGCATGACCGGTGGTAAACGCTGATATGAGCGAGCAGGTTTTATCGAGCGAACTTGAGGGAAGCGCCGGTGGTTTGGAGAAGGCGCTGCGTCCGAAAGGCTTCGACGATTATGTCGGCCAGCGCGAGATTAAAGAGAATTTAGGGGTATTCGTCGACGCAGCTCGGCAGCGCAACAACGCGCTTTGTCACGTGCTCCTCCACGGCCCTCCTGGTTTGGGAAAAACCAGTTTGGCCCATGTTGTTGCTCATGAGATGGGTTCGGAACTCTTCGTCACTTCAGGACCTTCGCTCGAGCGCCAAGGCGACCTCGCGGGCATCCTTACCGGCCTCGAACATGGTTCAATTTTGTTTATTGATGAGATTCATCGCCTGAGCCCCGTCGTCGAAGAGAACTTGTATTCGGCGATGGAAGATTTCCGCTTTGACGTGGTTATCGGCGATGGGCCCGGGGCGCGCACCGTGCCGATCACCCTTGAGCCTTTCACTTTGATTGGCGCGACCACGCGGACCGGATTGCTCACCGGGCCCTTGCGCGACCGTTTCGGCTATACAGCCCGCCTTGAGTATTACGATGTCCAGGAGCTCGGTTTCATCATCGAGCGCAGCGCAAACTTACTTAGCTTGGATATTGTCGAGGCAGCGACCGCCGAGTTAGCGAAGCGCTCGCGCGGTACGCCGCGCATTGCCAATCGCCTGCTTCGCCGTGTCAGGGATTATGCTCAGGTCGTGGGCAGCGGCCGCGTCGATCTCCAGATTACGCGTCATGCTTTAGAGCGCTTGGGTGTGGATGCCCTGGGTCTAGACCGTTTGGATTTGACCTACCTCAATTGCCTCATCAATCAGTTTCAAGGCGGACCGGTGGGGATCGAGACGCTGTCAGCCGCCGTGGCGGAACAGGCTGATACGTTGCAAGATGTCTGCGAGCCTTATCTGATGAAACTTGGATTTTTGCAGCGTACACCTCGGGGAAGGCAAGCCACTGAACGTGCGTTTGCTCACCTCGGGTGCCAGCCAAGTCCCGGGTTTCAGTCTGGAATGCCTGATTTTTAGGCAGCTTACCTGGCTAGCAATGTCCGGCTGTCGCTCTCCGGTTTCAATTATAATTCCAAAAAACTACGTAACTTCATAGGCTTTTACCGCTCCCGACAAACGTCGTATGCGAGGCACGAACCTTGCTCCTCCGTGTGCCGATGACACAACTGCAACTGCAGACGGAGTTTTTCGGTGATTCGGCAGCAAACTTTAGCGAAGTCCATTTCGGTTTCAGGCCTCGGCCTGCATACTGGTCGCGTTGTGCGCTTGCGCATGACCCCGGCGCCTGTGGATACCGGTATTGTCTTCTTGCGCACCGACCTGGCGCGATCGCTGCCTATTCAAGCCCGTTACGATAATGTCGTCGACACCCGTCTCTGCACTTGTTTGGGGCGTGACGGAGTGACTGTCGGTACCGTCGAGCATCTCATGTCGGCGCTCTACGGCCTCGGTATTGACAACGTGACCATCGATCTCGATGGCCCCGAGGTTCCCATCCTCGACGGTTCGGCCCAAGGCTGGGTCGAGCATCTGCTCGAAGCAGGGCAGGTGGCACAGCGGCGCCCGCGCAAAGTACTCGTCGTTCGCCGAGCTGTCGAAGTGCGCATGGGTGATTCTTTTGCCCGGCTCGAGCCAAGCAGCCGTTTTCGGGTGAGCGCCAGCATCGATTTCGACCATCCTTTGATCTCACGGCAGAGCTTCAGTTTTGATTTTGGCCGAGCGGGTTTCGTCGAGCAGATTTGCAAGGCGCGCACTTTCGCCTTCAAACGGGAAGTCGATTATCTGCGCAGTCAGGGGCTCGCCAAGGGCGGTAGCCTTGATAATGCCATCGTCGTCGATGACTTTAGCATCCTCAACCCCGAGGGTCTGCGCTACCAAGATGAGTTTGTGCGTCATAAAGTTCTCGATGCCATCGGCGATTTAGCGCTGAGCGGCGAGCAGGTGATCGGTCATCTTCGCCTTGATCGCAGTGGTCACGCACTTAATAATTTGTTGGTTCACGAACTCTTCAGCGATCCGCGCAACTTCCGTCGCATCGCCGCTGACCAACCCGACACCCAGTTCGATGAGGGCTTTGCTCTTCCTGCCTTCGCTGCTTCTTGACCAAGCGCTTTGTCTCTGGCACGTAGCCTATGCTTAGGCCCGCTCCCATGAGCGATTAAAAGCCGAGTTCCCCCAACGTCGATAGTGCCTGCGCAATGTGCCGGTTCCATTCGCAACAAGAAATGGGTCATCCATGTCCGAAGAGACCACCATCTCGCCTGCCGGTAAGGCAGATGTTCCTGCCGCACCTAAGCGTCGTACGCGCAAAAAGGCAGCGCCCAAAGAGGCGGCGACCGCCTCAGCAGAACCGAAGGTTGCTGCTAAACCCAAAGCTCCTGCTAAGCCCAAAGCCTCCGCTAAGCCTAAAGCTCCTGCCAAGCCCA
>JAPKCE010000573.1 GCA_028823075.1 Myxococcota bacterium | reverse complement strand
GCTGACTAGAGGCTATGCGCTGATCGATGCTCCACCGGCCAAGGTCTTTGCGCTCATCGATAAATGCGGAAATTACGCTAAGGTGATGCCACGCACGGCCGAGAGTAAAGAGTTGAGCCGGCGCGGCAATGTGATCGTTTGCAAAGTGGTCATCGAACTGCCCTTTTTTATGGGGAATCTGACGTCCATCACACGTGGCGTTCATACCATAGGCCCTCCGTTTTGGGGGCGGTCCTGGAAACTTATTTCCGGTACTTTTGAGCATAACACAGGTCTTTGGACCATGCGGCCGTACCGCGGTGATCCCAGCGTGACTTTGGTTGAGTACGCCCTTCATGCTCTTCCAACGATTTATCTTCCAGATGCCTTGTTAGAGCGCGCTGCCGGCAAAGGAGTGCCCAATATGCTGCGCAGTCTGCGCAAGGTTCTCACCGGTAAAGAGAAGCGCTAAAAACAACAAAACCCGCCACAGGGGCGGGCTTTGCTTGGGCCTGAAACCGCAGTGCGTCTAGACGCGACCGGAGTAACGTTCGACCACGGCGATGGGATCCACTTCGAGGCAAACCTCTTCGGCCTGCGGTTCGCGCACGAAGAGAATCTTGTTCGGGCCGTCAGTGACGTCCAGGAACCCAGGAATAGGCATGCTGTGACGGGGGTAGGCACCCTCGGTGTTGAGCTGCTTGATCCAGGTCGATTTCTCTTTGACGGTTACCACGTCGCCGGGGCTGAGCACCATCGACGGGATGTTGGCGCGCTTGCCGTTGAGCAGCACATGGTTATGCGAAACGATCTGACGAGCAGCGCGGTTCGAAGGAGCCAGGCCGGCGCGGAACAAAACGTTGTCGAGGCGGCTCTCAAGCAGCGACAGCAGCTTCTGATCGCTGGCCTGCTTGGAGTTCAGGGCGCGTCGGATGACGTGGCGTAGTTGGCGCTCACGAAGGCCGTAATGGAAACGCAGTTTCTGCGTCTCTTTCAAGCGCAGCGAATAATCGCTGGCTTTGCGCGGGCGGCGGCCCTGGCCGTGAATTCCGGGGGGGTACATGCGCGAGGTTTCTTTTTGGATGAGGCCGGGTAATGCCACGCCCAAACGGCGAACCTTGCGGAGACGGGGTCCTGTATAACGACTCATTTGCGATGCCCTTTCTGGCTTCTTGTGCGGGTACTTTTCGGTACCCGCGTCGCAGTTAGAACCTCACCCTAAATGGATGAGGCGACGCTGGTTGCCTGGCCACTGCGCCTGGTGCAACAAAAATGGTCAGGGTTTTGGCCATAAATCCCAGCGAAGTTCGCCGCCTTTGCTGCGGGTTCCCGCTAGCCCGCAGCGGAACTCCCAGAGCCACAGATTGTCATTGAATTGCCAGCTCAGCCGCCATTGGAATTCACCGGCCCCGTCGAGTGGTTTTTTGCTGTGGAAAAGGAGCGGTGCGACTTGTTCGAGTTCAAGTTCGCCGTAGCCGCTGAGTTTGCCGGTAAAGCGCCCCTCATTGAGGCGAAAAAAACAACGATCGCTGCCAAGAGCGGCAGCGAAAGTAAGATGGTCTGGTTTTTGTCGCACCTTGAGTTCAATCGCTTGAACATCGCCAAACTCATCGCGAGCCTGACCCGCCCATGAGCCGACTAACTTCAGTGGTGGTCCTTGGTGTTGTCGTCGGCGGTGTTATGTTCCGCATGGTGCTTGGCGACAGCCGCTGCGCCTAGCTTATGCCCGCCGTAGACGGCGGCGCCGATGCCTAGACCGGCAACGACAAGCAGCAATAGAAAAGGTTTGATGGCGGCTTTCATGCGAACTCCTAAAGCTCAGGTTGGTTGTGCAAGCGACGTTGCTGAGCAGCGATGCGGTCTGCTTGTCGGTTGCGAATATTGTCAAGGCTGTCGTTGGGAATGGATTCGATCAGTCGGCGAGTGTAGCCCTGGTCGGCGTTGCGATAAATCTCTTCCGACGGGCCTATCTCAACAATCTTTCCATCCTTCATGACGGCCATGACATCGCTCATAAACTTCACAACCGACAGATCGTGACTGACCAAGATATAGGTCAGGTTATGCTCGCGCCG
>JAPKCE010000572.1 GCA_028823075.1 Myxococcota bacterium | reverse complement strand
GGTTCGCTGGGCATTGGCACCACGACCACCCAAACCTACATCACCCCCCAACGCGTTCTCGGATTCTAGTTCTACGCGATCTCTTTTGCCCACCAACCCAAGCCATGAACATCCGCCTACCCTGACGGCGAAGTGGTCTGTAGCATTAGTATTTGGCGCGACGAAGGAGATGTAGAAGTTATGGGTAATGCCGACGACGACCCTCTCAGTTGCAGCGTGTCATTTTATCGCATCCTGCCGACACCATTGGATTCTCCGCCCATTGGCAGACCGAAGACATCACCGTGCCCATTCCTGCTTCCGTTCGCACCGGCCGGCTTTGTAATAGCGAAGCGGGTTGTGGCGAAGGTTCTTCCTGCTGGCCCAATAGCTCAGGTCACGGCCTGTGTATTGACGCAATCTGAGCGCTCGAATCGCAAGGCAGAAGATGTCGTGAGAATTCTGAGCCTATTGATCGCCATGACACTGAGCGCCTGTTTCGCCGAGGATGTGCCGCCAGCCGAGCCACAACCCACAGCGCCACAGGGCCCCGGCCCAACCACCGCTTCAAGCGCCACGGCAACCGATGAACGGCTCGTCGTTTATGACCGGTCTGTCACTGCCGGAAACCCGCTCAAAGGCTTTTTGACGAACTACCAATGGAGCGTTCCGGACGATAGGCTGCCCCATGGCTTAGAGTTCTTGTATCTGCCCATCTCGGCGGTGCTTGAAGGCCCCCAAACCTATGCCTTCGAGTCCGGCTTTGAGCCCCACCTTGAAGAATCAAAAGCTCGTGGCAACCACTTGATCATACGGTTTTATTTGGACTATCCGGGGAGCGAGTCTGGCTTGCCTCAGTGGCTTTTGAGTCAAATAAACTGCACAGAATACACAGACTATGGCGGCGGCTGCAGCCCAGACTATAATGACCCCCTACTTCAATCCACGGTGCTTGATTTCATTGCTGCCTTGGGCGCTCGTTACGACGGTGACAATCGTGTCGGCTTTATCCAAATAGGCCTGCTCGGATTTTGGGGTGAGTGGCATACCTACCCTCAAAGTGACTTATTCGCCTCAAACACCTTTCAGCAACAGGTCATCGCCGCCTTTGACCAAGCCTTTGACCAAACCCATGTTGTGTTGCGCTATCCCGTGCATGACAGTCCTGACCGAGCCATCGGCTACCACGATGATTCCTTTGCGTACGCCACCCTAGGTGAGATCGATTGGTTCTTTTACCCCAAGCTGCTCGCCGCTCAAGCTGATCAGCGCTGGCAACACGTGCCGATTGGCGGCGAGGTTTATCCCGACCTACAAGCCAGCTTATTTTCGTCAGACTATGTCGTCGATACCTACAGCCAGGACTTTGCTCAGTGCGCTGAACAGACCCACATCTCGTGGATGATCAACAACGCTGCCTTTGCCACCGACGACGGTTACCAGGATAGCCAACTCGAAGGCGCCCAAGCCGCCTCGATAGCCATGGGCTACGAGTTTTTTGTGCCGCGCTTTGCGTTGACCGCATCCGGCCTCAAAGGGGGCAAAATCGATATCGAGTTGAGCGTTGAGATTAGTAACACCGGCGTGGCTCCCTTTTACTACCCCTTAGCTCTACAACTGAGTGATGCAGTCGACGAACCGAGAATTCTGGCGAGCAATCTACAGACCTTGCAACCCGGCGAGACGCGCATATTGAGCGTGAGCCTTGAGGATGTGGCGCCCGAGCTTCTGAGCCGCACCTACAGTCTCTCGCTAAGCTCATCGATTCTACTTGGCGACCAGGTGATTCAGTTTGCTGATGCTAGTAATGACGAGGGTGTGCTGGACTTGACCGCGAATTTTGGTTGCGACGTCGAGGGCACGCGACTCAAAGTTGGCGAGCGTCTCGACGACTGCTTTTGTGATGTCGACGGGCAACTCGTTGGTGGCTCCGGTGGGGCCTGCGAATAAAGGTCTTAGCCAACGGCATTCTTAATAGCGCTTAGTCCTGCGGGCAGTTCCAGCGCGGCGCCATAATGTCCGCGGCGTCATAATCACACCAACCCCAGCCTCGCTGCTCAGCCGGGCATTCTCGGG
>JAPKCE010000571.1 GCA_028823075.1 Myxococcota bacterium | reverse complement strand
CAAACAGGTGGACGAGGCTTGAGCGGACCGTCGCCTCTGGGGGCAGAGCGCCGATCCCCTGTAGTATTGGGGCGGGAAGCAATGGGAAAAACCGTCTACTGCGCGGCGCCTTTTTGAGATCGGCGTACACTGTTAGGCAGGCGAATTCGTTGGCGACTCTAGCGGCTACAAGCGACATGACTGAGTTGATCTGTTCGGCGCGCGTTAGGCTGTTTTGAAAGTCGATACCGCCAAAGAAAGAAGAGAAACTCGCGTCGATCATACCAAAGTGCAGATCAAAATTTTTGTACTGGGAATCCGTCCGCGTAAAATAGTCTCGCTTATAGAGCTGTTCAAGGTCGCCAGCCCGCCCTTCGGATTGAGGGAGTCCTTTTAATGGCCAAGAGTTGCCATACACAGCTTCGACACGTCGGAAGTATTCTTCTGGGGTTAGTGTTCCTGCGCGACCAACGCCGCCGTAGACCTCGTCGGGAACCCCTCCCTCTTCGGCCGCTTCGAGGCCCTTGGCACGATACCAGATCGACGTGAACAGGCGCTGATAGACGCGCCCCATGTCGAA
The DNA here is from genome assembly GCA_028823075.1 of Myxococcota bacterium. Classification (GTDB taxonomy): domain Bacteria; phylum Myxococcota; class UBA4151; order UBA4151; family UBA4151; genus CACGMS01. The sequence continues at coordinate 1,498 of JAPKCE010000571.1, read as the reverse complement.
GTCGCTGCGAACGAAGCCGTTGACCAAGCTTTCGAAAAGGCGATGCTGGGCGATCACTAAAGTGCTGCGCGCCGCGCGAGAGCTTTCGTTTATGTCCCCCAGATCGCCAACGGGCTCGTTGCCCAGCACTTGTTTCCAGGCATAGCCCACCATGGTGCGCGCAAACTCTGGGTTGGTGACGATACTGTCGGCCAGGAAACGGATCGCTGGTCCATGGGCTGCTCGATCATGGGGGGTCACCTCATCGGTTGTGAAATCAGAGGGGAAGCCTGGAGCATGAATATTGGTTGGCCAGTCTTGATCGGCGCGCGTCGCGGAGCGGCTATGACCCGATGTATGGAAATCACGGAACAGACCGGCTACGGGGTCAAGTTTGTGGTGACAGGCGGCACATTCTTGATTGGTCAGCGTGACGCCATCGTTGGGGTCGTTAAAATCGGCAAGGCTGATACGCTCACCTTGGTTTCCTAAAACGTCGTAGCCGAGCAGCAGTCGCATGGTCTGCCAGGAGCGATGTCGATGCATGTTAAAGTCGTTGGATGCGAAACGCTTTAGGAAGGCAGCGCTCGTCAAAATGCCCGCCCGTGGAAAGTCTTCTCGAGCGGCGTAGACTAACTCACGAATTGGCGCGTTTGTATTTTCGAAGGTGTCGTTGACTTGGGTGAGGTTCGTGCGGCGCACGCGAGTCATCCGTTTGAACACCCGATGGTCGGGCATATCGACTTCGAATTTCACCCAGTTCGGCCCGTTTCTGAAGGATTCAATCGTCGGTACACCTGTCATATCTGCGGTAAAGTCATTATCCCCGGGATCGGCCGTGCCGAAGTACACCAACGAGGTGTAGTAGTTCATATAGAGGTCCTGAGTGGTCAGGATTTCTGTGAACGGTCGTCCGCTTTGAATGGTGTGGGCGATTAGCTCTAAAGGCTCTTCTACGGCGCCATAGAGCATCAACTGGGCGATACCGTTGCGCGAAAAGGCGCCGTAATCGCAGGCTTCTTCCGGCGATAAAAACTCTTGCCCAGAGTAGGTGATCGAGTTGGGGTTGGTGTGAGGTTGCCGAACCGCGCGATAGTTGAAGCGCTCCGCGAGAAGGTTGCAGATCGGCTGCGAGCCCTCGACATCTATAAACTCCCCGGCTTCGTCTGTGAGGGGAACCATTCGGTCAACCAGATCGGGCCAAGCGCGGGCATCATAATCCCAGTTTGGAAAGACTTCGTAAGCACGATCAAGATCTTGAGCGTAAACCCCGCGAAACATGAACACATCATTCCAGCCGTCTTTTAGCCACTTTCGATAGGCTCCGGTCTGCGCGGCTTCATTCATGAGCCCAGCTACCACCCGCAGTTGGGCAGAGTCGGTGGTAATCTGTCCGGGGCCCGGCAGTCCGGGTCTACCGGGTTGGGCGCTCTCAATGGCGCGAACTTCTTCGGCTGTCGGCAGTCGCCCGAGGGTCTGTTCCGTAAAGGCTCGGAAGGTCTGCCGAGGCGTTTGAATG
>JAPKCE010000570.1 GCA_028823075.1 Myxococcota bacterium | reverse complement strand
CTCATCAACGTCGTTTTTACTGCGGAGAAGAGCCCTGACTATCGAGTTAATTTTGATGGTACTCAGCTCGAATGCGTCGATGGGCAGCCTCAGCAAGCCGCTTTAGCTGCCTGCGGTTCGTCCGGTTTTTTACTACGTAGCTCGGCCTTAGTGATCGAACTCAGCGTTGTTGGTGAGGACTGGGGCGGAACCCTGAGCGGCAGCCTCGAAAGGCTGCGCCCAGAAAACATCGAGCATCCTGGTTGCGAAATTCCCTGCACCCGCGCCGAAACCGAGATCCATCTAACGCGGCGGTAGGGTGAGGCGTCCCTTGCGGCGGCTTTTTGTGCCGTACTGCACGGCGCTGATGGCCACCATGTTGACGATCTCTGAAACCGAAGCGCCGCGCTGCATAATGGTCACAGCATGATCCATCCCGAGTAGAATCGGGCCGACCACTTCGGCATTCGAGAGCTGCTGAACCAGCTTGTATGCAATATTCGCCGCGCTCAGGTTCGGCATGATTAGAATATTAGCGTCGTCGCTGAGCTCGGTGAAAGGGTAGAACTGCTCGCGCACCTTCGACGAGAGCGCGGTATCGACTTGCATCTCACCATCGATTTCTATGTCGGGGCGCTGCTCGCGTACGATGCCCACTGCGTCGCGCACTTTGCGTGCCGTGGGGTGACGCACAGCGCCGAAGTTGGCGTAGCTGAGCATCGCCACTCGCGGCTCGATATCCATCGAACGCACCATGTCGGCGGCGAGAATGGCGGTCTCCGCCAAGGTCTCCGCATCGGGGTCGATGTTGACCGTAGCATCGGCGATAAACTTCACCGAATTGGGCATCACCAACATGTACATTCCCGCGGCGCGACGCACGCCAGGCGCAACCCCGACCACGTCCAGCGCTGGACTCATGTAGCTAGCCCATGCATCTGAAACCCCACAGATAAGAGCATCGGTATCCCCCGCTTCTAGCTGCAGCATGCCAAAGCCGCGACGACGTTTGGCGAGCTGTTCGGCGCTGTTGCGCGTTGCACCGCGACGGCAGGACCTCTGGAACCAGTTTTCGATGTATTCGCTCTGCCTTTCGCTGGTCCAAGGCTCGGCGATCTCGATGCCTTCAAGGTCAAGATTATGTTCTTCGGCGAAACCCAAGATATCCTTAGAGCGGCCGAGCAAACGCGGTTTGCAAAGGCCTTCGTCACGGGCGATCACCGCCGCGTGGATCATGCGCGACTCTTCACCTTCGACAAAGGTCATGCGCGGGCAGTAACGTCTCGCTTTGGCATATTCGGTCGACAGTACCGCATGGGTTGCCGAGACGCGTCGCCGTAACTCTTCTCGGTAAGTGTCCTTATCGAAGCTGCCGATTCGAGCCACGCCATCATCGACGGCCGCTTGCGCGACATCAGGAGCCACCCAAAACAAAACGCGTGGGTCGAAAGGCTTGGGAATAATGTATTCGGGGCCAAAGCTGATCGCGTCGACGCCGTAGGCTTCTGCCACTGAATCCGGAACCTCTTCCCGCGCCAGGTTGGCTAGCGATTGCGCGGCAGCCAGCTTCATCCCTTCGCTGACGCTCGTGGCTTCGCTGTCCAGGGCGCCACGGAAGATGTAAGGAAAGCCCAGTACGTTATTGACTTGGTTGGGATAATCGGAGCGGCCGGTGGCGATGATGGCGTCGGGCCGCGCGTCGCGAGCCTCGGCGTACGGGACTTCGGGGTCGGGGTTCGCCAGGATGAAGATGATCGGCTTATCGGCCATCTTTTTTAGGTCATCAGCGCTGCAAACACCCGGAACTGAAAGCCCCAAGAAGAAATCCGCACCGACAAGGGCCTCCGCTACGGTGGTCGCTTCAACATCACGACCCCAAGGCTCTTTAACCGGGGTCATGCGTTCACGGCCTGGCTTGAGCACCCCTTTGGAGTCACACATAATGATGTGCTCGGGGCGCAAGCCGAGATCGATCATGAACTTGACGCAGGCGATAGCTGCGGCGCCGGCTCCACTAATCACTGCCTTAATATCGCAGAGCTCTTTGCCTTGGAGATTGGCTGCGTTGAGTAAGGCGGCG
>JAPKCE010000569.1 GCA_028823075.1 Myxococcota bacterium | reverse complement strand
GCCCTTAGGGTTTTGTGATGAAACTTTCGGCGAGCAAAGAAGTGCTGCGGCCGGGCTTGATGACTTCATTGTTTGGCGCCGCGATGGCCTCCCAAGTTACCAGCTAGCTTGCGTCGTCGATGATTTTGACCTGGGCGTCGAGCGGGTGGTGCGCGGCGCCGATCTCATCGAGTCGACGTTTCGACAACTGGCCTTGTTGCGCGCCTTAAAATGGTCTGAGCCTGCCTATAAGCACTTGTCGTTAGTAGAAAGTAGTGATGGCAAGCGCCTCGCCAAGCGCCATGGCGCAAAAAGTATTGAGGCGCTGCGCCGCGATGGAATGAGCCCAGCCCAGATGCTCAGTTGGATCGCCGCGAGCGTCTGTCCGGCTTCCAAAGAGCCACTACAGAATGTCGAAGAGTTAGCCGATCGCTTGGCCGGCCAGCCTTGGGGGCAGCAGCCCGTGTGTTTCGAGGCTTGACGAGCCTCTCCGTGGGGGGAATGAACCCGGCCGGAGTCTCTATGCGCCACCTTCGTTTTATCCTGATCTTTAGTTGCTTTACCGCTTGCGCTGAAGGCGCCGTCGAGCAGCCGCATCCCAGCGACGGCAGTTTGCACCATCCCGAGGGCATCTGCGTTCTCGGTGAGCAGGTGCATGTTGTTTCGAGCAACCACGATCGTCGTTACCGTAGCGGCGCCTTGTTGAGTTACCGCGTCGCTGACCTGATCGCCGAGGGTGATGCATTTCCCCTCGCGGTGCGCAACCACGAGCATGCAGATTGGCCTATCGGTTTTGGCGGCGTGCTCAACTTGGCGGCCTGTATTCAGCCCTCTGGCGACCGGCTCGGCGAGATGGTTCTGCTCGACCGCGTTGGGCGCCGCATCGTGCGTTGGCAAGCTCAGGAAGACGGTACTTTGCTCTGTTCCACCGGCCGCTGTGTGGCGATGCCTCTTGGCGGCGCTGACGCTAGCGGTGTGAAAACCGGCATCCTCGACCCAGGCCCGGCGGCGCTTGACGGCTCTGCCCTGCTTTTTAGCTCCCGCGTCGACGAGCAGGCCACCCTGCTGAACGATAGCGGAGACTTGAGCCGTGTGGGCGAAGCGGCTGCGACCCGTCCTGTCACCGGGGCCCCTTGGCTGCTCGGTCGGCAGCGTGCGGTCGCGTTGCGCCTGCGCGACGGAGAGATCGAAAGCCTGCGGGTTGAAGGTTGGGATGGGGCGCGTTGGGGTGTAGCCGCAGCTGATCCTGGGTTCGGTTTCGCGCTGGGGCGCTTTGGTGATCTTCTCATCGCTTTTGTCGAACACGACGGAGCGCTTAAGAGTCTCTGGCATGCACCCTTGCGTGGGCAGCGAAGAAGGCTGTTGCGCGCAGGCGGCGAACTCCTAGCCTTCGGTGGCATTGATCGCTTGCTGGAGAGGCGCTCAGCCGAGGACGGCCATCTCATCGGCGTCGTTCGTGACCTCAGTTTCGATGAGCCGGAAGGCGCGGCTTTGATCGCAGAAAAGCAGTTGCTGGTAAGCAGCTTTGGTAGTCATTCGCTGACTTTGGTGGACCTGGGGAGCGGCTTGAGCCGAGTTCTTGTTGGAGGTGGCAAATGAAACGATTTTTGAGTTGTGTGGCGCTGACCTTACTCGCTTGTGAGGATGCTCCACCCTCCGGTAGCGGAACGTTGAGCACGCCGACCGACCCGGTCTACTTTAAGGTCGGGCAGAGCGAGCTACTGGCATTTATCGACCAGGGCCATGAGGCGGTTCGCTTGCTCGATCTGAGCGCCGGCACTTATCAATGGGGCGACAACCCTTATTTTGCTCGTGCCGTGACTTTGGACGACAGCCCGGTCGATGTTGAAGTTTTAGGTGACGAACTGTTTGCGCTGAGCGCCTCAGGCCAAGTCTTCGCTGTACCGAGCGAACTCGCCTCGCCGGTGAGTTTGGGCCTGCCTCTCACAAGCGATTCAGAGCGTTCGCTCGCTCTTCTACATTTGGGTGCTACCTTGGTGCGACTCGATCGTAATTGTACCCTGACGAAGCTCGATGATGGCCTTCAGATCGTTGATGCACAGGTCACAAATTGCGCTTCTTTG
>JAPKCE010000568.1 GCA_028823075.1 Myxococcota bacterium | reverse complement strand
ATCACGTCATTGGCGTGGCGCGGCCGGGTTCTGCCAAGACCTGGAGCGCTGCGCCGAGCAACTTGATGGCTGCTTTAATCGCCGGGTAACAAGTCGGCTCGGCTGGGTAAAATCAACCAGATTCGCCCGTAATGATGCAGCGCTTGCGCCGCCCTCGCGCCAACTCCTCCGACGCCGGTATAAAGATCGATATGAGCGCTACCTTTAATGGCTCCGCCCGTATCTTGAGCCAGTAAAATCCGCCATTCGTGGTGGCTCAACTTGCCGTCTCCATCGAGCACCGGAAGATGCGCTACCAGTGTGGAACCTAAGGGGATCACGCGAGGGTCGACCGCGATCGACAGCCCGGCGCTCACAATCTCACCGCTTGCGCCCACGGGGCCGCTAGCGCCGCGACGAAAGAAAACGTAACTGGGGTTCTCATTGTACAGTTGCTGGCACGCTATCCTGTGCGCGGCGCACCAAGAGCGGATGCTGTTCATCGAGATATCCGCTTTGGCGATGCGACCCCGCTCCACCAACAGCCGCCCAACACTCACATAGGCATGACCATTTTTGCCCGCATAAGCGAGCATCTCAAGACTGCCATCGGCGTAGCGAACCATGCCAGAGCCTTGCACTTGCATGAAGAAGTTATCGCTCGGGTCGGCGCTGTAAGCCAGCTCCAACCCTTGCCCTGAAAGTCGGCCTTGATCATCGATCTGCCCACGGCTGAGATGCGGGCCTTTGCCTTGCCAAGCTTTTGGGTAGGCATAGAGGGCGTGGCGAAATTTGTCGTCTGCTTGCCGCCGCGCATCGATGATCGGCGTATAGTACCCGGTGAATTGAACGTTGCCGCTGCCATCCCCCTTTAGGCGCAGAAACTGTAAACCCTTAAGGCCCTCAAAGCCGCCGCTAAGGGCTTGCGCCACCGCCCGCCGTTGCTCGACATTGATGCGCTCGCCGGTTTTGTTTCGGGCGCGCCCTATCAACGACAAATGCCGCTTAATCGCCAACTTCCAGCCGGCGGAAGGCTGCTGAGGCGGCTGCCAATTGGGGGCGTCAGCCTTCCAAGTTTCGATCTGAGATAACCCCGTAAGCCGGCCGTCACCCGAAAAGCGGTACAAGCTACCATCGCGGTGCGGGCAGGCGCTAAGGCATAAAGTCGCCAATGCGATTAAGGTGCGCAAAGGCGCTCACTCAATTGGAGGAACTGGTCGCAGCGCTTGGTCGGGTCCCATTCTGCCTCGGCGATGGCGCGGCAGGCGCTGGCGCTTTCCATGAGTTGAGTGCGCGTCGGCAACTGCAGCAGCGTCTCGCTAAGCGCGCCTATTTGCCGTTGAGGTACCAACCACCCTGCTTGGGCGTGAGGCTCCAGGGCGTCTCGAATCGCGCCTAATTTAGCGCCGATAACCGGTTTTCCACAGGCCAAGCTTTGACCGACGGCTCGACAGGTTCCGTCGTTACCCTCGGCCAGCCAAACGCTCGCGTCGCAAGCCTGAAAAGCGGCCTGCAGATCATCGCCTTGGGCGTAACCGGCAAACAGCACCCGCGAATCAAGCCCCAAACGCGAACTCTCGGCGCTAAGTTCGTTTTGATACTCGCCGCGCCCGATAAAGGCCAAGTGCAGCTCATCTCGCCCTTTGCTCGCCTGCGCGAAGGCTTGCAAAAGGTCCATTTGCCGCCGCTCTGGCTTTTGTCGAGACACGGAGATGAGTAAAATATCATCATCTTTCAAACGCATACGCTGACGCAGCGCCACATCGTTACCAGGTTGAAAGCGCTCAAGATCCACAGCGCCTCGTAACACGCCAACGCGCTCGCTAGCGAAACTCGCCAGGTCTCTCGCCCGAGCAGCATGGTCTTTCGAGGGCACCAGCAAGGCATCGGCGCTGCGCAGCAGCAAGCCGCGGCCCGGTCGCGTGGTGCTGCTGCCGAGGTTCTGAATATAGCGCATGACCGGTACTTTATGGCTGCGCTTGGATTGGCCAACAATCATCTGATCAGCGCTCATATGACAGACAACACGATCAAAATTACCGCGTAGTAATTCGCCAGCCCGAGCGATGTCGCGGGCAATAGCGA
>JAPKCE010000049.1 GCA_028823075.1 Myxococcota bacterium | reverse complement strand
TCGCTTTATGCAGTCTCGGATGCATCAGCCTAAGCCCCTATTTTCGCAAAGCTTGAGTGTTCACGTTTGCGCCTCGAGCTAAAGCGCGTAGAAGGGTTCAGGGGGCAAAGTGGGCGTTCGCTGGTCAGGACTTAAAAGCCAATTTTCCGCTGGCGAGATTCTCGTCATGCCGCGCCTTGAACCGCCTCAAAGCAGCGAGCCCTTACGCCTTCTGATCGCCGACGATGACCCGATGATCCCCGAGATGCTAGCCGAGCGCCTCAAGCTCTGCTTCATTGATCAAGCCGTCGAAATTTATCAAGTCGCCAGCGCCGAAGAGGCGCTTAAACTACTCTTTGAACAACCGATTGATTTGCTGCTCACCGATTACGACTTTAGCCAAGGCGGTCGCAACGAAGCGATCACCGGCCTCGCCCTACTGCGCCAAATCCGTGAGCATCGAATCGTCGTCACCACTATTTTCATGACCGGTTTTGGCGACGAGGAGGTGGCAAAAAACGCTATCCTTCAAGGCGCCGCTGATTACCTCACCAAGCCACAACTCAAAGGGCTGGATAGCGTGGTTAAACGCTGCGCCGAGCAACATAGCGGGCGCTTACAACAAGCTGCTTTGCGAAACGCTGCCCAACTGCTGGAGATATCTGAAGCTCTCAACCGCCCCGGCTCGCGCGAGCTTGGCGCTGAACTTGTGCTGCAGGCTGCCTTCAAAGAGGTCGACTGCGACTTGGCCTGGATCACCATGAGCTCGCCGTCCGACGGTATCCCCCACTTGCAACGGGTGTTGCGCGAAGATGAATCCCTAAATCTGCCTAAGGCTAACCTGATTTTGAGTAAACACGGCGAAGCGCGCTTTGCTCAGGCTCAAGAAATCGCTCAACGTTTTGAATCCGACGGTCCCCAACGCTTGTGGATTCGTCCTTTGGTTATGGAACGCAGCGAGAGCGGACAACAACGCGTCATCGGTGAACTCTGTGTCGCCTACTTCGATCGGGTTCATCGCTTTCATCCTGGCAGAAGACGCACGCTTGAGGTCATCGCAAACCATAGCGAAAACCTTATAACCCAGCAGTTTTTACGCCATGATATCGAGCGAAGCTTTGGCGAGACCATTCAGGTTTTGGTGCAAGCCTTAGAGATGCATGACGAATATACAGCGGGCCATAGCGATTGGGTTGGCGTCTACGCTAGGCTGGGCGCCCTGGCGATGGGATGGGATGCCCGAGCGGTGGCTCGCGCCGGTCATGCTGGCCTGCTGCACGACATCGGTAAAGTTCGCCTGGACTCATCGATGATCAACCATCCCGGCCGCCTCAGCGACGAACAGTTCGAACATTTCCGAGCCCATCCCAGCGTCGGCGCCGAGATGCTAAAGCCTCTGCGCAGTATGCAAGATGTGTTGCCGGCCGTCTGCTGGCATCACGAGCGCTTCGAGGGTGGTGGCTATCCATCCGGTGTTGCCAGTTCGCTGTTGCCCCCCCTCGCCCGTCTCATGTGCATCGCCGATTCCTACGACGCCATGACCAGCCATCGCGCCTACCGCCGAGCGATGAGCCACAAACAGGCTGTTGGCGAACTGCGTCGCTGCGCGGGCCAGCAATTCGACCCGGCCATGATCGAGCCCTTTATCGTCGCCTTGGCGGCCTTTAGACGGCTCGTCCGCCGCTGGGCCCAGCAACTGATCGAAACCCGAGAACTGGTCGATGCTAAATCCTTGCTCAGTCAACTCAACGAGGTTTTTGATGCCCCTTGGACAGCCGATGAACTGCTGCTCGACGAAGGTGAGCAGACCCAGCACCAACTCGCCGATGCCCGACTGGTCCCGCTTGACCGCAACGGCCTAGCCGCCGTTTTTGTTAGCTTAGAAGAGGGCTTAAACGACGCGGGTCGCCTCTTCCTCACAGCGATTAAATCAGGCTCCGATGAAGACCTTGCGGCTCAAATGGAGGCTGCCTCGGAACGCTCGGATCATCGCTTGCAGCGGCTGATCGCCCAGGTTTGGCTGGAGCAGAACCACTGAGCGGCGATGGTGAGAACCTCACAATCGATGATAACGGCGAACGCCTCTTGTTGCTCGATGCTCACCGGCGCGCCTTTTCCCTCGGCCTAAACACTGAACTTTATAGCGCCGCTCTCGGTGATGAACCGAGGCTCAATACCCACTGCTCAAAGCCGCTTTGGCCTGCTGCTGAGGTTGTTTTTGTCGGCGCCGAGTTGGTCTCGGCGCTGCGTCCTTATGGGCGTGACCTAGCGCAAGAGTTAGCACCGCCAGGTAGTGATGATCAAACCCTCGAAGCTGCAGCCGAGGTGCTGGCTGGGGAAAGCAACTCATTGGCTGAGGAGCGCTTACGCCAAGAAGTAAAATGCGGTTTTGATTGGGACTTTGAGCATTGTGTTCATATCGAAGGAGCAAGGCTACCGCGCGAGGGCCTAGCCAGATCGCTGCGCCCTCACTGGGTTAGCCGGCGAACGCCCAAGCACCTGCTCGGTATTGCCGATCTTGAGACGGCATTGAGAGGCGATATACAAGAGCCTTGCCGCTGGCTCTTGATCCACGATGACAGCGCCCCAAATCGCCATCCCGAAGCGCTAGTCTGCCCGCTCACGAAGCAGCGCTTGACCCTTGCTGGACAAGCAGCACCCCGCCTCATCGACCGCAGTAAACTTCAAGCTTATACCCTTTGGGCGTGGCTGGAGCGAACGGCTTTTGTGGGAACAAAGATACTCATTCACAGCGATCGAGATGAACTGCTTAGTCGCTGGGCGAAGGCTTGGTTTAGCGCGCCGTAACCTCGGCCACCACGCGTCGAATCACCGTAACATCGATGGTACCTGGATAGGTCAACTCATCTTCAATGCGGCTTTTCATTTCGCTGGCCATTTCTTTCATCTCGTCCGGGCTGATCTTAATACGCCGACCGCTGCGGTCTTCCATACCGAGCAACACGCGCAGTTCGCGACCGCCGCGTACGGTATACGCGTTGTCGACCTTGCGCGGGTTACGACCGATGCGCTCGAGGTCGCGGACCAAAGTCTCGTGGTGTTCGCCGCCCTGCACGCGAGCGCCAGGCCGAGCGCCTGAAATCGCATCGCCGGCAGCAACCAAATACGGCTCCAAGCCGACAGGCGGTTCATCGCCGTGATGCGAACCGATACAAGAGGCGACCCCAGCATTTTCGTTCTCGCCACGTGCCACCACGGCGCCGAGCACAGCGTGCCCACCTTCAACCTCATGAGTCATCGATTTGCCGATGTCATGCATCAAGCCGCCGCGCCTTGCTATATGAGCATCAAGCCCCAATTCCCAAGCGAGCATCCCCGAAAGAAAACCCACCTCTGCAGCGTGGCGCCACTGGTTTTGACGGTAGGAATGACGGTAGCGCAAGCGATCGAGCAAACGGCGGCATTCACCCGTTATCTCGCCGGCACTAAGCTCATCGATAGCCTCTTGCAGGCAGGCCGAACTCTGGCGCTTCATCTGCTCTTCAATCGTGTGCTTAAGACTGGTGAAGACCGCTTCGTCGGCTGTGCCCTCAAGCATTTTGCTCAAAATTCGCTGGCTTGTTTCTTTGGTTAGCGGGTCGGCGCCGCGAATGGAGATCATCCCCTCACGCTCGGTAGCCTCGAGACTCATTCCGAGCTCGTTCTCGAAGATTGGGCTGAGCGACAACAAGAGCTGATGGCGCTCGCTATTTTCGATGCGTATCGAGCTTCGAAGACGGTCAACTGAATGGCTCTCAGCGTAGCGGTAAACGGCGTTTTCGATCAATTGGCGTGCGCTGTTTTCGCTTTCGAGTTCGAGGTTTTGGCTCGCCCGGCGTTGGTGCCTAACTGAGCGTTCCTCTTCATTTTGAATGAGGCCGTGCATCAGACCATCAGTAAAGCTCTCGGCCTCAACATCGGCAGCTTTTAGCAGCGCACCGACGAGGCCTTCACGCGCTTCATCGAGACGAGAGAAAGCTGCCTTCCGCTGCCCATCTAAGCTGTTAACCTTATGGTTTTTTTCCTCTACCGCGCTGCGCACCTCTTCGATTTTCTCAGCGTCAACAGCGTCCGGCGCGAGCGTTTTAAGTTCAGCTCGCGCATCATCAAGCTGCTCCTGTCTTTGCTTTAACTCACGGCGCTTTCGGCGCAGACGATTACGCCATTTCCGCTGAATAAAACGACGCAGTTCGCGCTGATCTTTGCGCGATTCGTCAGAAGCGTCGAGAGGCTCCGAGGCGCTGCGCAACGAAACCAAAGCGTAGCCACCGGCAAGACCGGCCAACAGAGCTCCTAAGCTAATAATCATGGGCTCAACCCTCGTCGATGATCGGCGGTGGATCGTCGCTGAACTCCGGCGCCTCTGCAAGCTCCGATTGTTTCGGCAGGGCAATAGCGTCGATGATCTCGGGCATGAGGGTTGGGTTACCAGGTGGCGGCTGCACGGCGGGTCGAGGGATCTGCGGCCGATCTTGTTTCAACTGCCGCTGCTCCAGAGGCTGAGGCTGAGCCTCCACGGGCTCACTCAAAGGCGCTGTGGGTTCTTGCTGCATAAGCCCAAGGCGCTCCAGGGTCTTACGCATCTTTGCCATCACCTCTTGCGCTTTGCGCAGACGCTCATTGCTTTCCTTCAGCAGACGTTCTCGGCGCACCCTCTCGGCGCTAAGTTGGCGCCTCAATTCGGAAACCTCATCGCTGTCAGCCGCAGGTTGGGGCAACTGGCTGAGCTGCAAATCTCGGGTGGTCGAGGCCAGGCGCTCTTCGACGTGCGAGAGTTGGTCGCGCATCGCTCGGTCGCTACTTTGAGCATCTTGGCGGGAGGCGCCGAGCTCTTCTTTAATGGCGGCCAGTTCCGCGACCTTAGCCCGATGCTTGACCTCGGCGGCTTCGACGCGCTCACGCAACCGTTCGACCTCAGCGGCGTGAGTCTCGGCTTGACGCTTGGCTTGGCGCACGGGTTCGGCCTGGGCGCGCTGCAATTCACCAACCCGGCGCTGAGCTTCTGTGAGCTCTTGTTCTTTCTGCACCACTTTTTCGTGCATCGCGTCGAGGCGCTCGCGCACATCGCTCACCAACTGCTCACGCGCTTTGCGGAACTGCTTAAATTGAGCCTCAAGCTGAGCGCGTTCGTCGCGATATTGTTCGAGCGTATGGCGAAGGTGACGAGTCTCCTCCTCGTTTTGACGTAAGCGACCGCGCAGTTCCTTTGCCTGTTCTGCCTGCTGCTCCTGCTCCTCGCTGCGCTGTTGCAAAGTCTCGACCAGTTCGCCGACCCGGCCCGAACTCTCCTGAGCCTGGTGTTCTAACTCGGCGACCTGTTGCTGTTTGGCGGTAAACTCGACCTGTAACTTGCCGAGTTGATCGCGTTGAGCTTCCGATTGACGCTGGGTTTGCTGTTGCGACTGGCGCCCCTGGGCGAGCTCCTGTTCGAGCTCCGAATTGCGCTGCTGAGCGCCGCTTAACCGCTCTTCTAAACCTTGGGTTCGAGCCTGCTCCGAGGATAGGGTCTTGCGAGCTTCAGCAAGTTCTTCGCGTTGATCTTCAAGTTGTGTTTGAGCGCCCTTGGTCGCTTCCTCTGCCTGACTTAAGCGCTGGTTTAGGTCACTTCGCTGAGCACTCACCTCAACAAGTTTCGTATCTAACTCGTCTACTCGGCGAGCGCTCGATTCGAGCTCCGAACGGGTCTGGCCGAGTTCGCCGCGCAGCACCTGGGCCTGCTCTCGGCTCGAGGCTAATTCGATCTCGCGACTGTCCACCGCTGCTCGGCTGCGCTCAAGTTGCCCTTCGAGCCCACGATAACGACCGTCAAGCTCGGCGAACTGCTCTCGCAAGGCTCGGGTTTCATCGGTTTGCTGATCCAATTTGGCCTGCAAAGCATCCCGTTGGTGCTCAATCTCGTCCGACTCGACCTGGGCTAAACGCAAGTGGGCGCGCAGATCGTCAGCTTCAACCTCACGCCCGGCAAGCTCCTCTTCAAGCGCAGTACATTGACCGAGCGACTGCTCGAGAGCGCCTTCGTTTTTCTGGTGTTCATCTTGTAAAAATCCGAGCTGCTTTTGCAGATCAACGCGCTGGCCTTCATTTTGCGTCAGCGCGTTGCGCGCTTCTTGCAGGCTCGCGTCGAGGCTGTCGTTACGCTTTTGGGTTTTTTCCAAACTGTCGATTTGCGTTTCAACCTGGCCGCGCAGTCGTTCGACGTCACCGACCAAGTTTTCACATTTACTGTCCAAAGTCTCGGCACGCGAGCGCCAGTCACTGAGCTGGCTTTGGCTCTGCTCTAAAGCGACCTCAAGCCCTGCGACGCTCGAGCCAAGTTCGTTTATCGTCTCGTCGCGACCGCCCATGGCCTCTTCGAGCCCTTCGATATGCTGCTGTCGGCCGGCAAGGTCTTGATGTGCCAAAAGAAGGTTTTGACGATGCTCCTCGGCTTGCGCATGCAACTGTTCGATAGCCTGCTCGCGCCCCTCATCAGCGCTGCGCAAACGAGCCCGTAGATCGGCCTCGACCGCCTTGCCTGCGGCGCGCCCTTCGCCGGCTTCGTCCAGGCGGTTGCGAAGCGTGGCTACGGCGGCTTCGTGCGCCTGCTGAAGCTCTTCGATCTGAGCCCGAAGAGCGTTCGCATCTTCACGGCGCTCCTGCTCGCGCTGTTGATGCTCACCAGTGCTGCGCGACGCGGTTTCACGCTCGCGCTGTAAAGTCTCTTCTTGCCCATCGATACGCGCTTCGGCGCTAGCGAGTTTGCGCGCGAGACCGGCCACCTCTTCACGCAGGCGGTCTTCGCGAAGCTCCGCCTGATTAGCCTTATCCTCTAACTCCGTCAGCAGGCGAGCGTTGTCCTGGCGTGTCTCACCAATCTGCGCTGCCTGGCGCTCCATCTCCGTTTCGAGACGGGTGCGCGTCTGAATCAACTCTTCGCGACGCTCAGCCAGGCTTGTCTCGAGCGAACTGCGTTGGCTAACCAGTGATTCGACCTGAACTCGAGCCTCGCCCTCGGCGGACCGACGCTCACCTTGTTCATGACGTAAATGAGCTTCGAGCTCGGCGATACGCGCCGCTCGCTCTTCGCTTTGTTGTTGCCAGTTCTGTTCTTGCTTCGCCTGTTCTTGGAAATCTTCGCGTTGCTTGGTCTCTAACTGTTGACGCAGTGCCGCAGCGGCACTGAGCTCACTTACACGATCACCGAGTTGCGCGCTTAGAGCCTCTACTTTGCTTTCCAGGTCGGCGATCTGCGCGGCACGCGTTGCCAAGGCCTCTTTATGGTCGTGGATATGACCATCGGCGTCACCAAGTCGGTCTTTTAGCGCCTGCTCAATCCCACGACTCTCCTGACGTAAGTCCTGGGACGCCTGACGTTGTTCGTCACGCGCTAGGCGCTGTTCGGAGATGAGTTGGCTACGCGCCTCTTCCGCGAGTTCGAGTTCACGGCTGAGTTGAGCGATCTCGTTATCTCTGCGCTCGCGCTCGATGCGGGCGCGATCCTTGGCGGCTTCGAGTTCGCTGTTTAGATCACCCAGCGTTTTGGCCTGAACATTATGTTCGTTGGCACTGCTGTCCCTATCGAGGCGGGCTTGCTCTTCGACCTCTTCGAGTTCTTTGCCCAGACGACTGTAGTCGTGACGCAGCCGTTCCAACTCCACATCTTTTTGACGCAGGTGGCCGTCGGCCTTGCGCAGCGCCGTCTCTCGCGCACGCCAGGCCTTGCGCATGCGCCCAAGCTCAGCTTCATGGTGTTGTAAACGTTGACGCAATAAGTCGACGCGCCGGTCCGAATCTTCGGATAAAAATTCGTCGTCTTCATCCCCAGATAGCATCTCGGGGAGTTCACTAAAACCGATCGGTTCAGGGAGTTCAGCCTCGGCGACAGCGGCCTCGGCACTGGTCTGATGTTCGGCCGGAGGTTGTTGATGCTCTTCGGTGCTGCGCTGGTGCAAAAACTCAAGAGCTTTTGCGGTTAAGCTCTCGGGTTCTGGCCATTGATTAAAGTAGGCGTCCACCGTGCCTTTGGCGCTTCGGTGCATGTCGATCGCTTCTTCGGTGAGTTGGTCGACTAATAAAAAGCAACCGGGACGACGGGGTCCGAGTTCTACGGAAAG
This sequence comes from Myxococcota bacterium, assembly GCA_028823075.1. Lineage (GTDB taxonomy): Bacteria > Myxococcota > UBA4151 > UBA4151 > UBA4151 > CACGMS01. Next base: position 1,862 of record JAPKCE010000049.1, on the reverse strand, counting down.
ACGGTTACAGATCATCAGACCACCGGGGCCGCCGCGGTTCTGGCGCAACAGAACCAGATCGAAACCTTCAGCGATCAATGCGTCAATCGGATCCTCTTCATCAAAGAAGTGAACCTCGAGGCGGCCATCACGCAGGCGGCTAGCTAGCGCGTTCGCCTCCTGTTCGTCAGCCTCTAAAATAGCTAATTTCCAAAGCCTTGACCGCATGAGTCCCATTCTTTTTCACTTGCAGGCCTAGCCTTAGCGCAGAGCCATGACCGCGTCAGTTTTTCTGCCTCTTTCGTCGCTGCTTTGGCTCTGCTAATCGCATTTTGTCACGGGGGGTGATCATGACCGCGCAATGGCGCCAACGAGCCGAGGTTGAGATGCAACGCTTAACGCCGCCAGCACAAGCGGTTGGCTTGCTCGGGCTCCATCGAGATGGGTTGCACCTTAACGCGGCCCTAGGGGCTTTGAGCAGCGAGGCGCCGATCGATATCAGCGACCACCCGAAACTAGAGAAGGCTCTGAGCGGCGCTAGGCCTTGGATCTGTAGCACCTCCGAACAGCCGCATTCGCTGCACAGCGATAAGCTCGATTCGATCTGGTGGCCGTTGCACGGGGATGGAATCGCCTTAGGATTTTTGGTCGTTTTCGGTGAGGGGCTTGAACGTAACGGCAAATTTTTATCGCTTTTGAGCAGTGTCGCCGGACATCTTGTTCACCGTCTTTTACAGCGCTTGCATCATCATCGGGGCCCAGCAGTTCAAACTCCTTTTGGCGATCAAAGCCTAGGCAGGGACCCGAGCTGGCCCAAAGACCCGAGGCGTCGCCTGGTACTTGCCAGCGACGACCCGATGCCCACGGGGGGCGCTGAGGTGAGCGACGCTAGTATGCTGTTACAGCTCGCCCTCGAAAACCCCGACGGCGCGGCGGCTTCGGTAATTTTCGAACTCGACCACCTGCTAATCAGCGCTCTGACCAAACGCTTTTTGGACACCAACTTAGAGGCGATGCTGCCCTTGATGGCGCGCCTGCCGAAAAGTCGTAAACGACTGCTTAAATTGATGATCAACGCCGAAGACACTCAGTTGCGTCACGACGCTCTACACTGTCTCGAGCGCTGGCCCGACGAACAGATGGCGCGCGAGGTGCTCCCCCTCGCCTTCTCTGCCGAAAACTCGGTCGCCACGGCGGCTGCTCGAGTGCTTGAGAGTTGCCGTGATCAAAAGGGCTTTGGCGTCGAAGTGCTCAAGGAATTACGTTCATTATTCAGTGATTCGCGCGCCAAACATGCTCAGCGCCGCGCCATGGACTTATTGATTCGTTTCCGCGACGCCGACGCCGTACCGCTACTCATCAGCCGCCTCGACGATCCCGAGCTCACCGTTCTTTGTCGCCGAGGCCTGGCTGAAATCACCTTGGTTCAAAACCGCTGGGGACGCGCCGCTTGGCAAGGTTGGTACGTCAAACATGCCCACGAGCCGCGCAGCCTTTGGCTTCTTATTGCCCTTGATAACCGTGACATGGAGATCCGTTCGCGAGCTATCGCTGAACTTTACGCTGAGACGGGCGAAAACTTTGGCTTTGATCCTAGCGCGCCGAGTAAACAGCGAAAAACAGCTATTGCACGGGCTCGTGAAACCATTACGCCGGGGGGCGCCAGCCCCTAAAAAGAGCACCCAAGGCCCGCGAAAAGCTTTCTTGGATGCACAGAGCTGACTCTCCACCGTAGCGTTGCAGATGGACCATACCGACGACCAAAGCTCGCAGCGCCCGCCAGGCATGTTCAGCTTCGGGGCCGTGTAAACCCGCGTTTTCAAAAACTCGCTCGGCGCGCGCTTCGGCGCATGAAGGAGAGAGGGGACTTGTTATTCTGCCTG
>JAPKCE010000567.1 GCA_028823075.1 Myxococcota bacterium | reverse complement strand
TCACGGGGACTAACTCCGTGATTATTACGCGTGCGACGTCACCGCCATTTAAAATACAGCCGACCCAGGAAAACTGCGGGTGTTAGCTTTGTTTTGGCGTAATCATTTCGACCCTAGCCGCATCCCGAAATCGCGCGGTGCCTGTAGGGGATTTGTCCGTCACAATGCGTTATAGGATCGCGCCATGATTTTTCGCCGTAAACGCGCACGCTGGGACAGCGAGTTCTCAAGCGCCCATCCACTCGATGACGAAGAAATCGGCGAGCTCAAGCTGCCGAAATTTGTCGCGCAACCGCCCGGGGTTTACTTGGTCGCAGTCCTTGGCGGTACAACGATAGAGCAGTTTGTCTGGCCGCTGTCGTTCGGCCTTGGCTGGGTTGGCGGCATCTTAGGTTTATTAGTCGTCATTGGTGGTGTGAGCTTGACGATGACGGCCATGCAGGCATTCCGCAAAGCCGCCAGCTCGCCGGACCCTAACCACATGCCGTCGGTGTTGGTGGAAACAGGTCCATTTTCCCGAACCCGAAATCCGCTCTATCTCGGAACATTGCTGATGCTGCTAGGGCTCGCAATTGGCGCCAACCTGCCTTGGGTCGTTGTTGCAGCAGTGCCGGCGATGCTGGTGATCCACTACGGCGTTGTGGTGCGCGAAGAGGCGTACATGGAAGATTTGTTTGGTGACGCCTATCGGACCTACCGGCAGCGGGTCCGCCGCTGGGTCTGACCGAACCTGCAGGAGTAGAGATGAAGCCAACAAACAGCGTCCTGTCGTCATTCGGAACGACGATCTTTGAAGTGATGTCTCGGCTAGCGATCGAACACAAGTCGGTCAATCTGGGGCAGGGCTTTCCTGACGGAAACGGACCGGACGATGTACGGGCTGCGGCGCATGATGCCCTGGACAACAGCCCCAATCAGTACCCGCCGATGATGGGTGTGCCGGAACTTCGCCAGGCGATCGCGGATCACGACAAACGGTTCTACGACATTGATGTTGACTGGCAGCGCGAGACCATTGTGGCCTCGGGCGCAACTGAGGTTCTGGCCGCTGCGCTGTTTGGTCTCTTGGATCAAGGCGACGAGGTCATTATGTTCGAGCCGCTTTACGATTCGTATATCCCCATCGCTCGCTTGGCGGGTGCGACCGTCAAACTGGTACGCCTCGAGCCCCCGCATTGGCGTGTCCCGCTCGACAAGCTCGAGGCCGCATTCGGACCGAAGACCAAAGCAATTCTTATCAATTCACCGCTCAATCCGGCCGGCAAGGTATTTACCCGCGCCGAACTTGATGCCGTCGCCGCGCTTGTCAAAGAGCACGATTGCTACGCCATTTGCGATGAGGTGTACGAGCACATCATTTTTGATAACACGCCGCACATCCCCCTCATGACTCTCCCAGGGATGCGCGACCGCTGTATTCGGATCGGCTCGGCGGGGAAAACGTTTTCTGTCACCGGTTGGAAAGTCGGCTACGGCACAGCGCCTCCAGACGTCATGGCACCCGTTGCCAAGGCGCACCAATTTCTAACCTTCACGACGCCGCCAAATCTCCAGCATGCCGTGGCCTACGGCCTCAAGAAAGATGATACGTACTTCGACGCGCTAAGCGGCGACATGCAGACGAGCCGCGACCGTCTAGCGCAGGGCCTTACAGAAATCGGCTTTGCAGTGGCGCCGTGCAAAGGCACGTATTTCTTGAACGCAGACTTCAGACCCCTTGGATTCAAAGGAACGGACGAAGAATTCTGCCGCCACATTACCGTTAATGCGGGCGTTACCGGCGTGCCCGTCAGTGCATTCTATATGGGCGACGATGGGCCGGCCCACTTCGCTCGGTTCTGCTTTTGCAAGGAGGATGCAACGCTCGACGAGGCGTTGCGCCGCCTCAAGGCGCACTTCAGCTAGGAAGTGACCATCTCAACAAGGCTGGGTTCGACGGCGCGAGGAAGGCAACGCTCACAAAACCATATTAGTCATCGTCTGCATTTTCCTTAAGAGTTCGTTGAAGGCAAAGATTGCGGTTCGGGCTAGGGTCAATCCATCAAGCGTACTCTGGTTGGAGGTCTGTAAG
>JAPKCE010000566.1 GCA_028823075.1 Myxococcota bacterium | reverse complement strand
CCGCCTCTTTATAGGGCGAAAATGCCTCGTTCCCCGAATAATAGAGAAAGTAACGATCCGAGGGATAAGAGGTTTTTTGCGGACAAAGACTGCCTTCAAAACAGAGGCCGTGCGCTTTTAGCCATTCGATCCCGTCGACACTTTGGCGGCAAAATTGGCTTAGACATTGTTCGCTCACCACCCCTTGAGTCTCTAATTTGAGGTAGGCGAGCATGGACTCAAACGAATCCTCAACGCCGGCCTCAGCTTGCACCGAGGTGCCGCCACCAGCGTAGACGACGCCGCCGGAAATAGCGCTGGCGCCGCCGCCTTCAAAGCGGTCCAAGACCAACACTTTTAGGCCGGTCTCAGCAGCTTCAATTGCGGCGCAAGCGCCGGCCGCACCGAAGCCGACGACGATCAGATCGTAGCTCATTAGCGCAGCTTGCCTCCGCTCTTGGCGAGCTCGCGCAATAGGGCTGGCGGTTCGAAGCGTTCGCCCAAGGTGTTTGCAAAATGCTCGCATTCTTGCAGGACTTTAGCCGCACCGAGTTGGTCGATCATGGTCAGCGGGCCGCCGGTAAAGGGCGCAAAACCCCAACCCATAATCGCTGCGTAGTCGACGTCGGCCGCTTCGACCATAACGCCCTCTTCAACGCAGCGCAGCGCCTCCAGCGCTTGAGCGTATAAAAAGCGTTTTTTCAGACTATCGACGCTCGGCTGTTGGGCGCTTGATGGATAGAGCTCAGCAAGCTTAGCCCACAGGCGTTTGCCGCCATTTTCCGAATAGTCATAAAAGCCGCTGCTCTTGGCTTTACCGTGGCGCCCCTCCTGCACAAGTGCAGCTAGCACAGGGGCTGCGGCGTTGGCTTTATAGTCATCGCCAAGGTCAGCTGTCGTCTGCTCGCCAACCTGATGCATGAGGCTCAAACCGACCTCGTCGGCGAGGCCGAGCGGAGCCATGGGCATACCGCTCATAAGCCCGGCCTGCTCGATTAGCGCTGGCGCAACGCCCTCGCCAAGCATGCCGATTCCTTCGGTGATATAGGTGCCGAAGACGCGGCTAGTGAAGAAGCCTCGTGCGTCGTTGACCACCACCGGAACTTTTCCGAGTTTAGCGACCAGATCGAGGGCCATCGCCAGGGTCTCATCGGAGGTTTTCTCGCCGCGAATCACCTCGATCAAGGCCATGCGTTCCACCGGTGAGAAGAAATGTAGGCCGATGAAGTTTTGTTGCTTGGAGACAGCCTTGGCCAAGCCGGTTATCGGCAAGGTCGATGTGTTCGAAGCGATAACCGCCCCCGGCGCCGCGCTTTCCGCCGCGGCGCTGACTTGGGCTTTCACCTCGCGGTTCTCAAACACCGCCTCGATGATGATCTGCGATTCGCTGAGGTCCGCATAGTCGGTGCTCAGCACAATACGCGCTTTGACCGCGTCGGCATCGGCTTGCGTAGCTCGCCCTTTGGCGATGCGTTTGCCAAAGAATCGGTCAACGTAGGCGTGGGCCTTGGCGGTGTCTTCTAAGCTGCGGTCGATGACGACCACATTCAAACCCGAGCGAGCCGCCACCAAGGCGATGCCACTGCCCATAAGGCCGGCGCCGATAATGCCCAAGTCGGTGATGCTGTTGGGCGCAACCCCGCTTGGGCGACGAGCCCCCTTCTTGGCGGCTTCTAGGTCTAAGTACAGGCTGCGTACCATCGCCCTAGCGACCGGGTCTAAGAGGAGGCTGACAAAGTAACGTTTTTCGACCAGCAGCGCGGCGTCGATCGGTAAGCGCAGGCCTTCGGCCACGCAGCTAAGGATCGCTTTTCCTGCCGGGTAATTTCCAAAAGTTTGCGCCTGAAACATGGCGGTCGCGACCATGATGGTAGTGCGTGCCGAACCCGTCATATCGCCGCCGGGAACCTCAAACCCTCGCCGGTCCCAGGGCTGTTTGGCTTGCGGCTCGCCGCTCAGCCAGTCAGCCGCGGCGCCGAGCAGCCCGTCCGATTCGACGATAGCATCGACGACGCCGAGTTTAAGCGCTTGTTTTGCCCCAAGGCTATTGCCCTTCATGAGCAGGCCCAAGGCGTCTTGCACCCCTATCAAACGCG
>JAPKCE010000565.1 GCA_028823075.1 Myxococcota bacterium | reverse complement strand
AGGTGTCGTAATAAGCGCGCAAGCCAGCGAGAAAGTCCATCTCGATCCCAGCTTCTTCTTGGCGCCCTCGCACATGGATGCGCTCCATAGAAATCTGCTCATTACCCTTAAGGAAAACCACCAGATCGGGCTGACGAATCATGCCGGTCAGGCGACGGAAATACTCAAGGTAGAGATCAAGTTCCGAATCGCTCATATTGCCTAGGCCATGGAGGTATTTGGCAAAAATCTCCGGGTCTTCGATCAAAGTGCGGTCCTGAACGCAGGACTTCGGCACGGTGTGGATGATCTCATGATGCTCAATACGTCGAATCAGGAATTCGAGCTGTAGCGTAAAAGCCCAACGCTTCATGTCGCCATAATAAGGCGCGAGAAAGCGGTTATCGACGACAGGTTCAGCGAAAAGCTCCATGCCCAGACGACGCGATAATATCTTTGCTGCGGTGGTCTTACCGGTACCGATGTTACCAGCAAGGGCGACGAAAACATGCTCACGGTTCATGGGTGGTCAACCTCCGCCATGGTTCCTAGGCGCCATGCCGCTCGGGGTCAACGCGTGAGCGCTCTGCGCAGACGCGCCGAGGTCATATCCAGGCCCATCACCAGCACCATAATCACCAAAACAACGCTAGCGACCTTGCCCCAATCGGCAAGCGCTGCGTAATCCATGAGCAAGCGACCGATACCGCCGCCACCAACCAAACCAAGCACCACAGCGCCGCGAACGTTGAGCTCCAAACGGTACAATGTGTAGCTGATAAAATACGGCACAACCTGTGGAAGCATGGCCCAGCGCATCACCGCCAAACGCCCCGCCCCGACGCTCTGTAAGGCCTCGACAGGACCGGAATCAATCTCTTCGAGGGCTTCGTAAAACAGCTTCGCGAGCATACCCACGCTGTGTACCGCAAGGGCAAGTGTACCCGCCAAGGGGCCCAAGCCGAAGGCGCCAACAAAGATGATGGCGACGATCAATGTATCGACGGCACGATCGGCGTTTAGGCCGAAGCGTACGATGAAACGGCCCAAAGCACTGTGGTTCACATTCTCAGCGGCAGCAAAGCCGAGCGGTAAGCTGATTAAAAGCGCTACGAAGGTGGCCACCAGAGCCGTCTGTAAGGTCTCGATCGTGGCCTCAATAACCGGCGCCATCACCGAGGTGTCGATGTTCATCATGAGCAGTAATTGATCGAAAAAATCGCCCCGGCCGTTGGGCGAGCCATCCAAGCTACCGGTCTGATCAGCGAGCAGCCCATCGATAATTGGCCCCGGAAGGAAATCGTTCCAAACCGCCGACCAAACGACCACGACGCCGATCATTAGGCCGAAGAGCAGCTTGGAAGCCAACCCGGGCCGCAAACGCAACATGAGCACGGCAACGATGATGAACAAAAGAATTAGCAGGGCACCGTAGACCCGCTCCGGCGACTGCCAAAGGCCCTGCTGCCCACCACCCGTAGCGATCCGCGGGATGGCTACTCCCGTTTTACGAGCCAGTTCAGCGCAACGATCGCCGCCGTGCTCAACGCACCAGGCCACAGCCATCGGCTCATAAAGATGCACCATAGCGGGCACCAAACGGCTTATAGAATAGGCGCCGAGCATGAATTCGAGCCCGCCCTCATCCTTATGCAGGTCAGCAAGAACGCAGCCCACTTGCATGGCCAATCGCGGATGCTTGCGACGGAAGGTCTGACTAACCGCTATCGTGTCGTTAGGGATCGGATCTGAATACCAGATCGCTTTGATTTTCTCGCCGTAAATGCCCCCGAAATACTTGTTCCAAGCGCCCGTTCCCGACTCGGGCGGGTCGCTCCAGGTGGCGCCAACATCGACTTGTCCGCCGGCTACTGCCTTCACCACCGCCGCAGGCGAACCGCCCATGATCTGTTGAGCAAAAAAGCTCTCGGGTTTGATTTTTTCACCGTCGCAAGTCGTCGCCTGCATCATCAAACGAGGAATCAGATAACCCGAACCCGAGGTCGGCGAGACCCAGGCGATGGTCTTGCCTTTGAGGTCGCAAAGACTCTTAATTCCCGCTGCTTGCGCACGCTCCTTTTGAACGATCAAGCCACT
>JAPKCE010000564.1 GCA_028823075.1 Myxococcota bacterium | reverse complement strand
CAAGTAGGGACAGTCGGTTTCCACGAGCATCCGGTCGAGCGGTACCTTATGGGCAATCGCCGCTAAATTCGCTGCGCTCTTAAAAGTGACTATGCCCGAAAAGCTCACCATCAAGCCGCGCTCCAAACCGCCCATCGCCTCGGCTTCGGTGCCGGTAAAGCAATGCAGCACGCCGCCGGCCGCGGGCAGCCCCACCTCATCGATGATCGGAAAGAAATCATCATAGGCTTCTCGCACATGGAAAACCAAGGGACGGTTCAACTCGCCGGCAAGCTCGACGAATTCTCGCAGCGCCTTTTTCTGTGCCTCGCGAGGGGCATGTTCGTAATAGTAATCGAGCCCGGTTTCACCGATGCCCACGACCTTTTCATGCTTCGCCAAACGACGCACCAAGGCGATCACTTCACTAGCATCAAAGCCTTCGCCAACGTCGTGAGGATGCACGCCTAGGGTGCAAAACACCTCGGGGTATTGTTCGATTAATTCCATGGCCTCATGACAGGCTGAGACATCGGAACCGGCGCCGATATGGACCAAATGAGTAAGCCCTGCCTGACGTGCTCGGGCAATGATCTCGGGCACTTCATCGCCAAAGCTGCTGGCGCCGATATGGCAGTGGCTATCAATAAACATGCTGACTCCTCGTCGAGGCAGCCTTGGCCTACATCAGCAGATCAAACCAGCGCGGTTGCGTGTTGCGCTTGGCTCGGGCGCGGCGCTCGGGTGATTCCCAACTGGGCAGTTCGTTGCGGCTCCACAGCAGCGCGGCACCAACCAAAGCGCAATCACCCGGCTGATCGACCAACTCAGCGAGACCGACCAGGGCGCGGGGCTGTGCCACGCGAACCGGTACCGATAGGCTGCGTTCAGCGAGTTCGACCAGCCCTTCAATCTGTGCACCGTTACCGGCGAGCACCAGTCCGGCGCTGAGTTGACTCGCCATGCCTGTCTCGCTGACCAAGCTAGCCAAGCCCTGGAGCTGTTGCTGCAAGGTCGACTCGATTGCATCGGCGATGGCGCGGCGTGGCAGCTCGCGACGATCTCGCAGGCCTATGGTCTCGACTTCGACTAGCTGCTGCTCATCGGCCATCTCGGACAATGCCAGGGCGCTGCTCACTTTAACCTTCTCAGCGTTCTTCAGTGGCACCAACAACCCGCGGGATAAGGCCAAAGTGAGGTCGCGACCTCCACCGCGCTGGCAGCGGGCAGCGATCAGCTCGCCCTCGGCATAGACGCTGGAGCTACAAGTCTCTGCACCCATCTCAAGCAAAGCGACGCCGGCTTGCCGCTCGTCGTCGCTAAGCGCCGAGGCAGCGGTCGCCAGAATATTTGAACAGATGGCCTCGACTTGGACTTTGGCAGCTCGGACAGCGCGCACCAAGTTGTTAAGGGTCGCTTCGCAGAGGCTCAGGTGCTGCACCTCGACTTCGACTCGTTGACCTTTTAGGGCGTGGGGTTTTTCACGGTAACTGCGGCCGTCGAGGCGATAACCTTGCACCGCCTCATGAACCAAACGCTGGCGCCGGCGACTAAAGCGTTGGCGCGCAGCTTCTTCTGCTCGTCGGCAATCCTTGGGCTGTACTAATTGGCCGCTAACGCTAGCCATTCCGACGGCGCGATCGAGAGCTATCGAGGGATGCGAGACGACGACCACCACGCGACTGACGCGGGTGTCGGCCATGTGTTCGAGCTGTTCGAGTAAGGCAGCGATGCAGGAGCTCAAAGCAGGCAGATCGATGACCGCGCCAGCGCCGATACCTTCGGCAGAGCGGCGGGCGACACCGAGTACTTCGGGTGGCTGACCGTCCAAGCCACAAGAGAACACGGCCGCACGTAAAGTGTGGCTGCCCAGGTCCAAAATGCAGACCTGGTCTCTGTTTTTTTGTTTGCGACGTGTGGGGGATAACACGTTAACGATTCTCCGACTTGGACAAGGCTAGGCCCGCTCGGCCAGCGATAGCAAGGGGGGAGGAAAGTGAATTATCTTACTTTCTGTATAAGTTCGCCTGATACAGCTAGTTACAGGCGTGTAACTAATGGCGATTTTAGGGGTAAAGCTCTACTTGAGGTAGAATCGG
>JAPKCE010000048.1 GCA_028823075.1 Myxococcota bacterium | reverse complement strand
CAGCGCCTGGCCGAAGAGGTGGCGAGCATCCCGCAAGGTTTTGTGCACCGCGATTACCAAAGCCGCAATTTGATGGTCTCCAAACGCGGCCTTGTGGTGATCGATTTTCAAGACGCGTTGCGCGGGCCTTTACTCTACGATCTGGTGGCGCTTTTACGCGACTCTTACGTTGAAGTTCCTGAGCCTTTATTGAGTCAGCTCATCGAGCGATATCGCGGCCAGCGCAGCGCTATGACCGATGCCAAAACCTTTAGGCGTTGGTTCGATGTGCAGGCTCTCCAGCGTAAACTCAAAGATGCCGGGCGTTTTGTATACATCGACCAGGTTCGCGGTAATCCAGACTTTTTAAAGCATATCCCTTTGAGCTTGGCCTACGTCGATCAAGCCTTTGACCGGCTTCCAGATTACGCCGACCTGCGCGCCCTAATCGCTCCCCTGGTCGACGAATTGCGTGAGGTGTAGCCGATGAAGGCGATGATTCTTGCCGCCGGCTACGGCTCGCGCCTCGACCCTTTGACCAAGCGCCTGCCGAAACCGTTGGTGGCCTGCGCTGGGCGTCGATTGATCGATTGGAGCTTTGATCTCGTGGATCAGGCGGGCTGCGATCGGGTGGTTATTAACGCCCATCACTTGGGCGAGGAGTTACAGCGCCGGGTGACGCATCGTCATGGTCAGCGCCTGAAAATCGATTGGGTCTTTGAGGAGGAACTGCGCGGCACGGGAGGCGGTGTTAAAGGCGCTGAACACTTTTTTGATGAGACCATGCTGTTAGCGAATGCCGACATTCTCATCGAGCTCGACCTGATGGATATGTACGGCGAGCATGTGTTGAGAAAGGCAAGTGCATCCATGGCGGTTCACCCCGCCCTTGAAGAGGGCTATGGGGTGGTGCGCTGCGACGAAAACGGTCGAGTGCGCGACCTGCGCGGCGGCGTGACCCGTCTGGAACACGGGCTTTCGCCTTCGCCGATCCCCGGAGAATCATTAGTTCCTGGGGTCAGCCCCTCTGCCAAGGGTGAGCCCTTTTTGTTTCGTGGTATCCACCTGCTGGAGCCCGAGTTCATCGCCAAGATCCCCGCCGAACATTTTAGCTGTATCGTTGGCCAAACCTATATCCCACAAATCCATGCGGGCATGAATGTCCTAGGTTTCTCGACTGCGGGGCGCTGGGCTGATGCGGGCACGCCAGAACGTCTTTTTGCCGCCCATGAACTGTTTTGGAAGGCTGATGCGCCGGTCGTCGAGCCCGGCGCTGACATCGGTTTGAAAACCGAACTGCTCGGTCGCACACACGTTGCCGCTGGCGCTCAGGTGGGCCACAGTTGCCGCCTGGAGGATGTTCTTGTGCAGCCCGACGCTCAGGTCCCCCCGCGAACCGTTCTTTCTCGCGCCATCGTCTACGGACGTCGCGGTCAGTTTTGGCAGATGAAGTGAGCGCTTTAGCCGGTTTAGCCTCGCTCTCCATCGACCTCGACGGCGTGCGTCATTACCGCGCTATTCACGGCCTGCCGCAAAAATCCGCTGATGACCCCTTTCTTACCGCTGGTCTCGACTGCTTTTTGGATTTTTGCGCTCGTTTTGGACTGAAAGCGACCCTATTTACCGTGACTGAGGACTTGCAGCATGAAGCGGTTGCCCAGCGTTTGCGTCGCGCCGTCGCCGAGGGCCACGAAATCGCCTGTCATTCGCATCGCCACGATTATGCCATGAGCCGCTGGACACCCGCCCAACTCGGCGATGAGCTGGCGCGTTCGGTGGCGGCGATCAAAGCGATAACGGGAGCCGCACCTCGCGGGTTTCGCGCTCCAGGCTACAATCTCAGCGAGCCTTTGCTCGACGCCATTGAGAACGCCGGCTTTCTCTACGATTCTAGCTTGCTTCCGTCGCCAGCTTATTGGGGCGCCCGCGGCTTGGTGATCGCTCTAAAATCCGTGGGTGCCCATCCATCGGCTTCTCTCATCGGCAGTCCCAAAGGCTTTCTGCCGCAGCGCGGGCCATTTCGTTTGAAGCGCAAAGGCAAAGGCTTGCGAGGGGGTGCGCGACGCAACTTGATCGAGTTGCCGATGACCGCGCCGATGGGCCTGCCATGGATCGGCACCACCGTTGTTGGTAGTGACCAATTCGGTTGGCAGTTGACCCGTCTTGCCCTGCGCACTCGCCGACCTATCGACTTGGAGTTACATCCCATCGACTTGACCCCAGAAGACGCTGTTGATGGTGATCTGCTTAGGGTTCGTAAGGATTTACAGGTTCCTCACGCCTTGCGCATGCAGCGTCTCGAGCGTTGCGTTGAGCGCGTCGCCGCGGCGCGGCGCTTCGTCCCCCTCGAGGAAGTGGCGCAACGGCTCCGAGCAGGATAAAAGCGAGCCAAGAGCAGGAGTCGATCGTTTTGTTTTCTAAATGGCAGGCCATGAAACGTGAGGTCGCAGAGGCCTTTTCTCGTCTCGATTTCCCCGACCTCAACGAGTTCGGTCAAGACCCCTTTGGCTTAAAACCTGCCTTGTTACCGAAGGCTGCGTTGCCTGTTTATTGGGCCTACAAAAACTATTTTAAGGTGCAGAATCACGGTATCGCTAACCTCCCGGACGAGACCTGTTTGGTGATCTCAAACCACACCGGGCAGGTGCCTATCGACGCGGCAATGATCTCGTCGGCCGCTATGAGCGATGCCCCTCATCCGCGTTTGTTGCGCGCTATGGTCGATCATTTTGTTTCGCGTATGCCCTTCATCGGCAGCTTTTATGAAAAATGCGGACAGGTGGCAGGCACCCCTGAAAATTGTCTGTATCTTCTAAAAAAAGGCTATTCCGTGCTGGTCTTTCCCGAGGGCGCTCGCGGCATTAATAAGCCCTTTCATCGCGCCTATGAGCTACAGAGTTTTGGCCAAGGATTTTTGCGCCTCGCCTTGGAAGCTGGGGTGCCGATCGTTCCGGTCGCGGTGATCGGCGCTGAAGAGGCTTTGCCCAGCGCGGGGACTATCAATCTTTTGACCCGTTTCGGTGGGCCTCCAATTCCGCTGATCGTGACACCCCTTCCTTTACCATCGCGCTTCCACATCTATTGGGGCGAACCTCTGCGCTTTAGTGCTAATCATGACGACGATGATGAGGTTATCTTACCGCTTGTTGAAAAAGCTCGCGATGCTGTGCGCCAACTCATCGAACGCGGGCTCGAAGAGCGGGAGCGCATATTTTGAAGCGTCAACGAGTCTTGATCACGGGTGCCCGGGATCCCGTAGCTCGGGCTTTGGTTCGTCGTTTACACCGAGATTACCAGGTGAGCGCAGTCGACGCTAGGGAGCCTCGCCGCATGCCCGCCGATGTGCATACCGCAGCGGTCGATTTACGCCGCCGAGCGCTTGACCATCTCATGCGTCGTCGTCGTTACGATGTAGTCATTCATGCTGGCGTTATGACCGACCTTCGCGCCGGTGATGCGGTACACCATGCGTATAATGTGGTCGCGGTCACGCGTTTGCTCGAGTTGTGTCGTCAACGCGGCGTTCGCAAGGTAATCATCCTAAGTTCGGCGCGTCTGTATGGCCATCGCCCAGCCAACACTGTTTTTCTAAACGAGGATGCACCGCTTTTGGCGGGCGAACGCTTTTCGAGCCTGCGCGACCGTGTGCAGATGGACTTGCGCGCCTGTGCCACGGCCTGGCGAGAGCCGGGTATGGAGGTTGTCATCCTGCGCTCGGTTCCGGCAGTCGGCGCCGGCTTAAACAATGGCACACAGCGCTATTTTGCGCGTCAGCGGGTGCCGGTGATCCTGGGTTTTGATCCTTCGGTTCAGCTGATCCATGTCGAAGACCTGGTGAGCGCTATCGAATGTCTGATGGAGCCCGGCCTGCGCGGTCCCTACAACGTTGCAGGGCCACCGCCGGCATCCTTGCATCGGGTGCTCAAAGAATTGCGCCGCACGGCCATCCCTTTGCCGCGGATGTTGCTCGGCCCCATGCTCGGTCCTGCCTGGAATCTCGGTTTGACCCGTTTCCGCGCCGAAGAACTGGACCTGATCCAGTACAGTTGCATTGTCAGCGATCAGCGCCTGCGTGACGCCACCGGGTTTGAGCCCGCTTTCGGACTGCGCCAGACTGTGCTGAGCGTCGATGCGCCTTTCTGAGAGGGCTGGCTTTGCGAGTCGCGTCGTTTTGAATTCAAAAGCTTGCGGCCTAGGGGTAGCATGCCCTAAGCTGGTTCTGCACCGAAACTCTTAGGATGAAAGGGAGGCCAACCCGAGTTGACCGGCCACCCTCCGCCTCTCGGAGCGGCCTTTGAGCCGCATCGGCTTCGCAGCGAGCTTTCTTCATGAGCGCCGGCGAACTGATTACCTTTGTTGTTTGCTTTATTTTAAGCGGCTTTTTCTCCGGTTCTGAATCGGCTTTGCAGTCGTTAAACGAAGCCCGAACCCGCCACTTAATCGAAGAAGGCAATGAGCGTTTGACCCTCTGGCTCGAGCGCCCTCACTTTGTGCGCAACACCATTTTGATTGGCAACAACATCGCCAACATCCTGGCTTCGGCGCTCGCCGGTTCCATCGCCGGGAGACATTTCGAGGACATCGGCCTGGGTGTGGCTGTGGCCGTCATGACCATCCTCATCCTGATTTTTGGCGAGGTTATCCCCAAGAACTATGCATCCGTTCACGCCGACCTTTTGTCGCCGCCGATGATGTTTTTGTTGAGGCCTTGGATCATCTTGTTTTGGCCCATCTCCTTTGTGCTCGGTATTCTCACCAATAAAGCGGTTGAGCTTGCTGGCGGCTCGATGAACGCAGCGCGGGCCATCTCGGAGAGCGAGCTTGAGCAGTACATTGACCAGAGCACCAAAGACGGTGGGATCGGCGCTCATGCGCATCGTTTGCTCACCCAGGTTCTCGAACTCGACGACACTTCGGCGCGCGAGGCCATGGTGCCGCGAACCGAGTTGATCACCGTTGAAAGAGACACCGGTCGTGACGGTTTACTCATGCTCTTTGGCGAGCATGGTCACAGCCGCTTTCCCGTCGAGGGAGACAATATCGATGATATTGTTGGCATCGTGCATATTCGTGACCTTTTTCGCGACCCCAGTTTACAGACAGCGGAGCAGGTCATGCGTCCGCCTGTGTTTGTCTCAGAACTGCAGCGCACCAACGATGTGCTGACTCATTTTCAGAAAAACCGCATCCCGTTCGCCGTCGTCGTCGACGAGCACGGGGGCACCTCGGGTTGCATTGCTATCGAGGATGTTATCGAAGTGATCGTCGGTGATATTCGCGACGAAGACGAAGAAGATGAGATCCAAAACCTTGAAAACGCTATGTGGAGAGTCGACGGCGGCTGCAACGTCGGCGATCTCGGTGATCATCTTGGTTACGAATTTTCCGAAAGTGATGAGTACGACACGGTCTCAGGTTTAGTCACCAGCGAGCTTGGCCGGCTCCCGGGTCTAGGCGACGAGGTGCAGGTTGCCGATTACGCCTTTACGGTGATCGAAATCGACCGCCAACGGGCCGCCTGGGTCACCGTCTGCCACCGACCAGTACCCAAGGAACCCACCGCAGAACTGCAGGCGCTCGCTGATTAGGCGAAGACCGCAGGGTTGAGGCTCTTTAGGCCTGCAACCCGGCCGAGCTTGTCGCTGGCGCCGTGGCGCACGATAACCCGCGTGCTGATTCCACCGCGAATGTTGAACACCGCTTCGATCTCCATGGCGCGCGGCGAGACGGCTGCCACCAATTGATCAAGAACCGTGTTGGTGACCGCTTCATGAAAGCAGCCCTGGTCCCGAAAACTCCAGAAATAGAGTTTTAGGCCTTTCAACTCTAAGCAACTTTGGTCGGCGATGTAGCGGATGCGCATGATCGCAAAGTCCGGTTGGCCGGTGACCGGACAAAGACAAGTAAACTCGGGATTGATGATCTCGATCTCGTAGTCCCGCTCGGGGTTCGGGTTGTCAAAAGTCGGCAATTCGGCGCTAGGTTTGGTGCTCATATAGGCTTTCCTTCGTTGTGGTGCGCCAACGAGGATTCGAACCTCGGACCTACGGCTTAGAAGGCCGTTGCTCTATCCAACTGAGCTATTGGCGCATAAGGGTGCCCGCTGGTCGGGGCGGCAGGATTCGAACCTGCGGCCCCCTGCTCCCAAAGCAGGCGCGCTAACCAGACTGCGCTACGCCCCGACGAGAGCGGACGCAGAGCCGATAAAGAAGTTTTGCGCGCTTGGCTACGGGTAAAAGGTCAGGGCCAGGTTATTGTAGGCGGTGAGCATAAGGAGGACCGCTGATGAGCAGACCGTTTGCTTAGGCGGAGCCCACCTCGTTCCGACTTTCGTGGCAACGTGCGTAGAGGTCGCCTTGCGCCAAACTCCGAGCCAGGTGCGCAAGGGCAACTCCGCGATGCGAGCGTCGCTGTTTGTCGCTGGGTTGCAATTCCGCCGAGCTTAAACCTTCGGGCAGCATGAAAATGGGGTCGTAGCCGAAGCCGTTTGGGCCGCGCCGCTCAAACCCAATGGAGCCTTCGAAACACCCCTCAAAGGCTGCGATCTCACCGCCTGGTCCTGCGAGGGACAGAGCGCAAACGAAACGAGCCCCGCGGCTGTTCGGCGCCACTTCGGCGAGGACTTTTAATAGCTTATCGTTGTTGGCCTCATCATCGCCCTCGACGCCACAATAGCGCGATGAAAAAATCCCCGGCGCACCGCCAAGATGATCAACGCAAAGACCCGAGTCATCGGCCAAGCAGAGCGCATCGAGCCGCTGCGCCGCCGTTTCCGATTTGATGCGTGCGTTCGCCGCAAAGCTGTCGCCATTTTCGATCGGCGAGGAGTAGTCTTTGGGCAGCCCGAAGACCTCGAACCATGCGCTCAGTTGGTGTCTCATCTCATCTATTTTATGGAGGTTGCCAGTGGCGATCACTAGGCGGGGTTTGTCAGCCATTCCAGGTCTCCGTGAGGGTTGCGAAGCGTTGCGCAGCATGTGCTTTAGCAAGTCGTTGTTCTTCATCATCGAGCGAGGCACCAGTTAACGTAGCCATCGCCAAGCGCGCCGCAGGTTGCGCGCAAGTTACACCGTGTCCGCCAAGCCCAGTACACCAGTAAATGCCTGTGTTTCTTGGGTCTTGACCGAGTATAAAGCCGTCGTCCGGGCTCAGGCAGCGCAAGCCCGCCGAGGCCTTGACCAGCTCAAGCTCGCCCAAACTCGGCCAGCGTCGAGCGACCTTAGAGCGCAAGTTGCCCCACTCGTCGGGGTTACTGCGCGGCCAATGTTTGGGGTCCGGCTCGGCGACGACGCGTTCATCACAGGCGCTCAACAACAACGAATCACCATCGCTGCGAAAATAGAACTCTTCGTCAAGGTCCCAAACCCATGGCGAGGAGGGTTTTAAGGGGCCGCCGAGGCAGCGAAATAGGTGTCGAGAGAAAGCTTGGAGGGGGAGATCAAGCAGTTGGCTCGACCAGGCGCCGGCAGCGAGCACCACGGCGGAAAAATCCTGAGCTTTACCGTTGAGAAAGAGCTCGCCATCGATCAGGCTAGCTTCGCAATCCAAAAAGATTTCGGCGCCGGCAGCTTGGCAGTTTTGCAGCTCTATCTGCATCGCCGCTTGGGGGTCGGCGATGCCATCTAGAGGATTAAAAAAGCTTCTAAACGCGCCGCTTGGTCGATGGCCTACACGTTCAAACAGTTGATCCTTATGAAGCCAGCGGTGCTCGTCGCGGCGAAAGCCTGCCATCAATTCCGAGGAATCACCGCCGACAAGAACCGAACCCTGGCCGCGAAACAGGTCGGCACGATGTTGCGCCCACCAACGAGCGCCGCGTCGCGCCAGCGCGGCGGTGTGGGGATTGGAGGCGTGACTGCGGATTAGGCCTGCATTCTGTGCGCTTGCCTGGGTTCCAAAACTAGCATGACGCTCGACCAGAAGAAGTGGGCCAAGCCCGGCTCGGCTCAACTCGCTAAGGCAAGCCAGGCCGGCTAGACCGGCGCCGATGACAACGATCGGCTTGGTTTGGCTCATTCGGCGAAGCGCCCGCGCAGCCCCGCAAAGTTACAAGGTTTGGTGCGAGCATCGAGCTGTGGCAGGATGATCTTTTCC
Source organism: Myxococcota bacterium (assembly GCA_028823075.1). GTDB lineage: Bacteria > Myxococcota > UBA4151 > UBA4151 > UBA4151 > CACGMS01. The sequence goes on along the minus strand of JAPKCE010000048.1, from coordinate 1,926 downwards.
AAGGCCAGGCGACAGGCACCGGTGGAGCCGGGCAAGACGAACACAAGAGTTCGCCCACAAAGGCCCGCAGTGGCGCGACTTTGCAAAGCGCTGGCACCGATCTCGTCGTAACTGAGCTGGCGAAACAGTTCGCCAAAACCGGGGAGGCTCTTATCAAAGAGCGGCTCAAAAGCTTCGGGGGCGATGTCGCGCCCGGTGACCCCTGTGCTCCCGCTGCTGATCACCACATCAAGTCCTTGCGCAACAAAGCCACAGAGTTGTTGGCGCAGCGGCCAGATCTCGTCGGCGCAGATGACCTTGTCAACCACCGTATGTCCGGCGGCACCGAGCTCTTCGCGTAAGTAGGCACCGGAGCGGTCACTGGATTCGTCGCGGCTGTCGGAGAGCGTCAGCAGGGCGATGCGCAAAGGGTCTGGGGTCGTGCCATCGGCCATCGGTTTAGAGGACCAGTGGGACGTACGGAACGCCGCAGGCCTCGGCCACTGGCCTGTACACACAGTTGCTGTTGTAAATATTAATGCCCTTCGCCAGAGCGATGTTCTCGCGCGCGGCCTGCTCTAAACCTTTACCAGCCAACGCCAGGGCGTATTCCAGTGTGGTGTTGGTAAGAGCGACGGTCGAGGTTCGAGGCACGGCGCCGGGCATGTTAGCGACGCAGTAATGCACCACATCACCGACGATGAAGGTGGGGTCGTCGTGGGTGGTGGGCCGACAAGTGGCGATGCAGCCGCCTTGGTCCACTGCGACGTCGACGATGACGCTTCCTTCGGTCATACGGTTGATGACCTGGTCTTTACTCACCAGATGCGGAGCCTTGGCGCCGGGAACGAGCACAGCACCAATAACCACGTCGGCATCAGCGATCTGAGTATCGATAACCATTGGGCTGGAATACAGAGTCTGAATACGGCCGTTAAAGACATCATCGAGGTAGATCATGCGGTCGGGGCTACGCTCCAAGATGGTAACCCGAGCGCCCATACCCATACAGATACGCGCCGCGGCCAAACCAACGACGCCGCCACCGATAACCACGACATTAGCCTGGTTCGTTCCGGGGACTCCACCCATGAGCAAGCCCTTGCCGCCGCGCTCTTTTTCCAGGCAGCGAGCGGCCGCTTGGGCGCTCAAACGCCCGGCCACTTCCGACATTGGGCGCAGCAAGGGCAGGCGGCGATCAGCCGTCTCGACCGTCTCATAGGCCACCGATTGAATACCTTTGTTCATCAGTTCGTGCGTGAGGGGCGTCTCAGCAGCCAAGTGCAGATAGGTAAACAGAAGTTGCCCGGGCTTCATCCGATGCCATTCGGGTTGCACGGGTTCTTTAACTTTAATGACCATCTCAGCGTCCCAAGCATCATCAGCTTTGGTTGTGATCTGCGCCCCCGCGTCGATGTATTCTTGGTCTTCAAAGCCCGCACCGACGCCTGCACCAACTTCGACTTTTACCGAATGTCCGGCGCTGACCAAGGCAGCCACACCGGCTGGGCTTTGGCCAACGCGGTATTCACGAGTTTTAATCTCTTTTGGGATTCCGATGATCATGTGAACTCCAAGGTGCAATTTTTTTGCGCTTTAAGGCCAAGTGCCTTGAACTGTCTGCATGTTGCAAGCGCAGTTTGTCAGTCTGTTATTCGCCCTTGGTGGTGTCGGCGATGCCGCCGAGTTGGCCACGCATCGCGGCGCAAGCGCTTACGCTGAATCCGGTCAAAGTGGCGCACGACAAGCTATGGCCAATCTAGGGTTTTACCCCTTCTCGTACGGTCGGGTAGCGGGGGCGTTGACCGCTAAAGATCAAGGGCTCACCCATTGCGCCGCTATTCCTGGTAGCGATGCCTTATTTTGCGCCCGTCTGGTGCTTCGGGTGGTCGATTCAAGCCCTGTGCATTTACGTTTGCGGGCGGCATCCGGGTTTCAGGTGTTGCA